>CAVEYH010000108.1:0-3514 GCA_963620055.1 bacterium
GGTATACTCTACCGAGTGCCTTAATGATATTATCGCACGCGCCAACCGCGAAGGCTTTTTGGTTGCGCTCAATCATCCTGTGTGGTCGCTACAAAACTACAAGGACTATATCGATCTTAAGGGTTTGTGGGGCGTGGAAGTCTATAATACCGGTTGTGTATTGGAAGGTTACGTCGATACCGCTCAACCGCTTGACGATTTGCTCCGTGTGGGTGAAAACGTTTTTCCGCTCGCCACGGACGACGCGCACTCGCCTAAAGATCACTTCGGCGGTTATGTCATGATTAAATCCGACGTACTAAGCTACGACGCAATTATGGGTGCGCTCAAACGCGGAGATTTTTATGCTTCCACCGGCGCCGAGATTAACTCACTTTATCTTGACAACAATAAATTAGTGGTCGATTGTTCGCCCGCTCGTTCCGTTACCGTTTGCACCGAACGCCGAGCATATATGCACAAAACCGCACAGTATGCCGAGTATATCACTCATGCCGAGTTCGATCTAAATGGCTATTTCTCAAATTGCACGGAAGATCTTGTCGGATATAAAGCTTATATAAGAGTGGTTGTAACGGGTGCGGACGGCAGTTTGGCTTACTCTCGTGCCTATTGGCTGAAAGAACTGCACGAATAAAATACTAAATTTTGATAATTAGATAAAACGGAGGACATATATATCATGAACGAAGAAGAAAAAACTACCACGGTTGAGCCGGAGAAAGAAACCACTACTGAAAACGTAGAAGAAGTCAAGGAAGTAACGGCAGTTGAGTCAGATAAGACCGAGAAAACCGATGAAAAAGGCGGATTTTGGAAGGACGTTAAAAAGGGTTTAGGTGACTTTTGGAATAAGAGCAAAAAGTTCGTAAAAGACTCTGCCGATACCATGAACAATTACTTTTCCGCACAGCAGGAAGTCAACGCACTCAACTCGATTTTTGAGGACGAAGCGAAAGAATTTACCGATGTAAAAACGGGCAAAACACGTTATGCTCTCTTTGGCGACGACAACAAACTTACGTTTAGAAAAGACGGCGACGACACGATACTAAATATACAAGACGACGAAATCGTCGTCGGCACTCACTTGTCTACAGACGGCAAAGTTTATGAAATAACCGCCGTCGACACGGACACGGAAGTTACATACAAAAAGACCGGCAATTCGCAATCGCTCGACTGTTTCACCGCAACTTGCAAACTTGCCGAGTAAATAACGCAACATATACCGAAATACCAAAAAAGAGTCTTGGATTCGTTCCAAAGCTCTTTTCTTTTTTGGCGCAATCGGTTAAAATAGGTTTATTGCAATCGATTAAAACAAACGATCAGTTATAAAGTTTTGTAAGATCTACCGAGAGATCAATCGTTTTATTGTCGAGATATTTTAAGGCACCGCCTGCAAAATGGAACGTGATACTCGTACAGCACAAAAGTTGTGTTTTGACATGATAACGAGTGTTCACTTTGTTTATTCCGTACTTGCCGTCGCCTAGTATCGGCAAGTTTATATGTGCTAGATGCGCTCTGATTTGATGCGTTCTGCCCGTAATCGGCTTGACTTTTAGTAGTGCCAGTTCTCCGAGACGTTTTATCAGCGTGTAATGGGTTTCGATCGGTCTATAACCTTGCCGAGGCGTATCCGAAATATACACAAGACTTTTGTCCGCGTCTTTGAATAAGTATGCTTTTAGTTTTGCGGAAGCTTGTTTAGGAGTGCCCACAACGATGCAACTGTAAGTTTTGTCTATGCCCTTATCCTTGAACGTGGCAAGCAGTTCTTCTTCCGCGGTCTTGTTTAATGCAAACACGACAAGCCCGAGCGTATTTCTGTCAAGTCTGTGCACGGGGACTGCCGTAACGTTTTCCAACATATTGTTGACACTCGTAGTAAGCGAATTTTCGCCTACGACTTCTATCCCCGCCGGCTTGTTCGCGACAAGGATATTTTCGTCCCTATACACCACGTCGACATCGGCTTTCTTTGGTTCCGGCATGTAAACGGAAACAACGTCATGCGGATTCACGTCTTGGTCCGCTCCTACTCTTACGCCGTTTATTTTAACACTTTTTGTCTTGATTATCTTTTGAATGCGATAATAGCCGCGATCGGTCTGCTTCGCTATAAACTCGGACAAAAGCTGTTTGTTTTTTACCGAAAACTCTTTTAACATGCCTATATTGTAGCAAACACATATTAAAAAAGCAACAAATTTACTCGGCTACAAACAAACGAATCTAAAACAAAACCCGTCCGCCTTTATATAAACGAACGGGTTGTTGGTTAAGTCACAATAATCTTAGCAAATTTATCTTTTACGAAATAACAAAAACGGAATCACCGCTTAACCGTGATGATATTCTTTTCTGTTTCCGCTCTATATCTCTTCTATACCTATGCTTTTTAAATATTGATATGTGCCATCATAATATTCCGGAAGTCTTGTGCTGTCTTCCCAATAACCACTTACATTTTTATTAGGATTGCCAAAAGGAACACATATTATCATACCCATTCTCGCTCGAGTTAAAAGAACTCTGTAGGCATTTAACATATATTTTATGAGTTCCTGCTTGTTTTCAGTGTCTGGAATTTGTTCAACCCATTTTGTCTGACCGTTAAATTTGTAAAAATGCCATTTGTTATTTTCATATCGCATATCGGCATCCCAAAGCAAACATGTGTAATCTAGTTCCAAGCCTTGAACTTGAATTTCAGTCGCGGCATCTTCCAAATAATTTGATGACCTTGTGTCAATTTTGTCTTCTAGAAACCAATGGACAGCATTTTCGTCACCTGAAGGAAGGATGTGTATCCCCAGAGGCTTAAACCTTGCGGATTCTTTTGTTACAAGCACACCTGTCCTCTCTGTTCCACGAACTTTTTTATGCAACCATTCTCTAGCCTTATCCATACTTCTCGTTAAAAATATCGGATAATTATTTTTTATCGCTTTGTACAACTCTATCGCTTTTGGATCAATGGATAATAAAGAATGAACAAACGCAGATAACTTTTCTGCTCTAAAAGAACGCAAAGAAACACTCAAATGTAGATTATCAGAATAAGTAACATTTTTGTTGTTTTCTAACAACTTATTAACTTTTCCTTCCGCATATTCGGGTTCAGTCAATTTTGGCGAGATATATACTTTCCAATGTGGAAATTTTTCGTTTAGAGCCCTTAGCCATTCGGATATTCCCGCCTCACCCGTATTTATTTCTTGCCCGCCACCGACAAGACAAACAATTGTTGCCCAATCTTCTCGTTGATCTAATGACCAAATCAAAAATGCGGCTTCTGAAAGCGGAAAATTAGGAACTTTCAATTTATTCCCGTAAGTTCCGCCTCTTTTTAGATAATCTGCCAGCCTTTTGTGAGTCCACGAACGTTGAGCTTCATCAAAAATAGCAACATGCTCCACTTCACCATAACCAGATTCTTCTAGTTTCATTGCTTTTTCGGGATCTATTTCCAAAACCCCGTTTTCAACCGGATTTTTTTTTTTTT
>CAVEYH010000109.1:0-3476 GCA_963620055.1 bacterium
ATTTTACGATTATTCTATGGCTTTTAAAGTGGCATGTTATTCCTTGCGATTATGTTCGGTGACGTCGTCGACTTCGGTAAACTCGGTCGGCGGAGTGATGATTTCATCGCGGACTTTCTTTATGCGCGAAGTAATGTCCTGCATTTTACGTGCGCGCTTGATTGTATAAAACAGATCGACAAACTCACCAAGTCCCTCGACAATAAGGAATATGCCGGTAATGACGGCAAGAATCACTGCGGACACTTCGTGAGTAAGTCCGAGTGCTACTGCACCTAAAATAATAAGCACGACGCCAGAGAGCGCGATGCACCACCATTTGCCAAGTCCGAATGCACGGAAATCGAGCGAGCGAACCACACGAATAAATCCGGTAAGCATTGCCCACATTCCGAACAATACCGGGAACATGTCGGCAATAAAGCCGTTCATTACCATGCAAGTGATTCCGAGCAAAATCGTGACGATGCCGTCTAGAAACAGCCAGCCCGAGCCGAGCACGAGCAATCCTCCGTTTAGGTAAGATGCAACGGTGCTTAGACCAGATACAATCAACATTGCACCCAGCACAAACGACAGCCACCCGACAGTATCGTACGGATATACAAAGCACAGTACTCCGCATATTATCAACATAAGTCCCGACAGACCTTTTAACACTATCTGTGACGGTTTCATAATATTTACCTCCGTAAAATTGCTTTACGTGTATTTTATACAACCTAGCAAATTTTTTGTCAACCACGGCGCACGTATTAGTAATACGCTATTAAAAATTTGGTAAATTAACTCGTGATTTATGTGTTATTTTGCCATTTTACTTTATTTGAAAAAAGTGCGCAAAAATACTTGACAAGCGCCGTTAAATTAGATTATCATATTCACATAAAACCTGTGAGGTAAAAGAGTAACCGCGACTAAGGTCGAGCAAAGAGAGTTTCCGGTCGGTGTAAGGGAGCGTCACGGTGGCGGTGAATGGGTTACCGAGGGCAAAAGCGAACGCGAGTTTGTGACTCGCCACTAGCTTAAGACGGGTATTCTCCGTTATCGGAATACGGTATGATAGTACCGGCTAAGGTCGCAATTCGCGATAAATTTGGGTGGCAACACGGCTATTCGTCCCATACGAGGACTAGCCGTGCTTTTTTATATCAAAAACACAATACATAATAGGAGGTATACAATCATGGCACACAAGAACATCCCTACAAAAATTTATCTTTCGGAAGACGAACTACCGAAGTATTGGTATAACCTCAGGACGGACATGAAAGAAAAGCATGATCCGTTCCTAAACCCGACAACACTAAAACCATGCACTGCGTCCGATCTCGAACCGGTATTTTGCAAAGCTCTGGTCGAACAAGAACTAAACCAAACCGATCGCTATATCGAGATCCCTGAAGGAATCAGAAAATTTTATAAGGCATATCGTCCGTCATCGCTTACCCGTGCATATTTTCTCGAGCAACTACTCGACACACCTGCCGAGATCTACTATAAGTTCGAGGGCAACAACACTTCCGGATCGCACAAACTCAATTCCGCTGTACCTCAGGCGTATTATGCAAAAGCCGAAGGCTTGACGTCCGTCACTACTGAAACCGGCGCAGGACAATGGGGCACGGCTCTTTCGATGGCTTGCGCATTCTACGGACTCCATGCCGATGTGTACATGGTCAAGGTAAGCAGTCAGCAAAAACCGTACCGCAAAGCCGTAATGGAAACTTACGGCGCAAACGTCATCCCCTCGCCATCGGACACGACGGAAGTCGGTAGAAAAATCCTCGCTGAACATCCCGGCACGGGCGGATCACTTGGATGCGCGATTTCCGAAGCCGTCGAAGTCGCTCTTCACCGCGACAAATGCCGTTACGTCTTGGGCTCGGTACTCGATCACGTCCTTCTGCATCAGTCAATAATCGGTATGGAATGTAAAATTGCAATGGACAAATACGACATACGCCCCGACATTATTATCGGTTGTGCGGGCGGAGGATCAAATCTCGGCGGACTTATCGCGCCGTTTATGGCGGAAAAAATCGCAGGCAAGTCGGATGCTCAATTTATTGCGGTAGAGCCTGCTTCGTGTCCGTCAATGACTCGTGGCAAGTATGTGTACGATTTCGGCGACACGGGCAAAATTACTCCGCTCATGCGCATGTACACGCTCGGTTGCGGATTTATTCCTTCACCTAACCACGCAGGCGGGCTTCGTTATCATGGCATGAGCCCCACGATTTCAAAGCTCTATCATGACGGCTATATCGAAGCGCGCTCCGTTGAGCAAACTTCCGTATTCGATGCGGCAATCAAATTTGCTCGTTGCGAAGGCATACTCCCCGCTCCCGAATCTTCTCATGCAATACGCGTGGCTATCGATGAAGCATTGAAATGCAAAGAATCCGGTGAGAAAAAGACGATACTCTTCGGCCTTACCGGTACCGGCTACTTTGATCTGTCTGCATATATGTCCTATAACGAGGGCAAGATGATTGACTACATTCCCACGGATGCGGATCTGCAAGTAGGCTTTAATTCGTTCCTAGATATTCCACAAAACAAAAATGCATAGATCTAATCGCAAATATCGCATAATTTTATAGTCCTATAACAACAAAAAATCGACTTTAGCCAGTCGATTTTTTTAATTGTATTTTTAATGCAGTATTACTCTCAATTGCGAGTTTTCATAAATTCGGTAAGGCGTGAGACTGTTTCATCTGATATAAAATGTTCGATTTTGCAACAATCGACGGCCGCCGTGGCTTCACTGACTCCGATAGAGATCAAAAAATTCTTCAACAGTTCGTGACGCGAATACACTTCTTCCGCAACCGCCTTGCCACTGTCGGTGAGAACGATCTTGCCGTAAACGTGCTTTTCGACCATACCTTTTGCCATGAGCTCCGACATTGCCTTGTTGACGGCCGGACGTGAAACACCTAACGCATCCGCAACGAGCGACGAACGCACCGCTTCGCCCCTTCCGATAATATATATAGTTTCGAGATAGTCTTCACCAGATACACCTATTCCCATTCTATCCTCCGGTGCACTATGCGTGCATTGTTCTCAATCGCTTAAAATCTTTCCTTGCATCTATGGTAAAATAACAATTTGTACCACATGCGAATCATGGCATCATTATAGCACGTTTTATGACTGTTTGCAACAAAAATTAACCATAGTTAATTTTTTTCTGTAATCGGCAAACTTTTTATGCCAAATATATTTTATTTGCGCTAGATATATTTTTATAAACGAAGAACCGTCCCTCCGAAGAAGGACGGAACTTCTATTTAAATAAAGGAAGAAATGTGAGATACAAGATAAACTCATATCTTGCCTGTATGATAATCTTTTAATGTGATAAAAATATGTAAACGAAATTAAATAATTATAAAACGTGAACATGACTAACTTTACATTACGCAAAAAGCGTAGCCGAAACTTCGACTACGCTTTCGTTTTGA
>CAVEYH010000110.1:0-1341 GCA_963620055.1 bacterium
GTAGAATAGTGAAACTTAAGTTTTTTATCAAGGCATTTCTTAAACTCGTTAAATGCCTTTTCTGCCATCTTTTCTCCGTTTGCCATAATCATTTATCTCCTTTATTTTTTATTTGTTAGATCGAGAAGCCGCCTTCGAAAGATTTTTTCTTCTTTTTGTCCGAAAACAGCTTTTTGTAGGTGTACTCGGGACCGTTATAGCTTGTGTAGTTTTTCGGTGCGTACTTGCGGAAAGCGTTGCTATCGTAGAAGTCGGCAAATGCGCCTTGCTCGGCACATACATAACTGCGAATAAACTGCGACAAGATCACCGGCATGTACAGACGCTTTATATACACTTCACCCGCTTTTATTAGATCGAGGTCACTGACCGGAACAACCGCGACTTCCGTCATTGAACGATCGAGCGGATCAAAATACGTCCTAATCGACGGCACCCAAGTCTTGCCACATTCTATCGAGAAACGCTCTTTTGTGCTACGACTCTGTGAGCCTAATTTATCGCCGTACACGAGATCAAGTTGTTCGTAAGACTGCACAAACAAATGGAACCAAATGTTGCGTGATCTTGCCGTGGCAATCTTGTTCTCAAAATCGGATATTTTAGGTATGTTACAAAACTCGTCGAGCATAAAGTGCGTTGCTCGTGGCGGATCAATGGTACTTACCGCACCCGTTTTCTCCTCGGCTTTTAGTATCATTCTGCGGTAAACCCAGTTTATAAACGCACCGGCTATAATGTAGTCGCTCTTGTCGTAGTCGCGAGTCGCAATAAATATTGCGAACGGCTCGTTCGTGTCGACGTCGATCGTGTTGCCCGTGGTGAGCGCAAATATGTGTCCTTGCATCCACATATTCATGTAGCCCTCAAACACTCCGCAATAACTGCGTGAAGTGTTGGGCGCATTGCATAATGCTGTGGTAATCATTCCGATTGCTTCGTTTGATTTGCCTTTTAGTAGCGGATGAGTGTCGTAACTTGTAATAAATCCTCTGTCTGCCGAGTCCACAAAATCCATGCGCAAACGACGATAATAGTCATTTAACGTCTTTAAGGTCATCATGTTCTCGTTAAAACCGGATGAAGGATCGTTGACTTCTTCCAGCATAATTAACAACAACCCACGTAATAGGTTTTGTGCGCCTTGCTCCCACGAACGGTCCACTTGGCTATTGATAGGTACCATTTGTGTGGCTAGTTCGTTGACAAGCGATGCTACTTCCGTTCTTTCCATGTCACGTTTTATCGTGATATAACGGTCAAGTGCCGCACCCGACGGAAACGCTTTACCGTCGTATTCGATATAAAAATCGGCAAATTCTTCGTCATCGCCGTAACGCA
>CAVEYH010000110.1:1402-2251 GCA_963620055.1 bacterium
ACGCATGAGCGCATCTTTCGGCTTGCCTTTTTGCATAATTGCGTCTAATCCCGCATCACGGATCTCTACTTGCTTACGATAAAGTTCGCCGAGCGGATTCCATCTGTCGGACAGCGAAAAGTCCTTGAAGTTAAGGACGTACGTCTTGTACCCTTGCTTTTTTAGGTGCGCAACGTTATGGCTAAACAATTCGCCCTTGGGATCCGTTATAAACAGATTCGGCTTGTTCTTCTGTGACGATATGGCTCTTAACTGCGGTTCCATGCAACCGGTCGTTTTTCCGCTACCGGTTGTGCCGACGTAAAGTTCGTGATATTTCGGTAAAAAATGATATCTTAGTTTTAGCTTTTGTTGCATGGCTTTGTCTAGCGCGCTAAACTCGTCCTGCGAATATACTTTACCCTTGTCGTCCACATAATCGCCGGCAAACGGATAACCTTCTACCGTGGTATTTTGAAGGTCACTATACATCACGGTTTCAACATCGTCCCCGTTAAGCAAGTCGGTATATGACAGCTTACCGGAATTTTCAAGATATTGCTCGCGATACTTCGCTATCGCTTCTTCTGTAAATGAATTGTATGCCATATCGCTTGCTTCCTAAAAACCGAATTTAACTTTTGTTGTGGGATTGACGGATGTATTTGTCACTTCTTTCCACGTTTTGTTTGCATAGTCGTTGACAAACTCCATGCGCTTATAATAGTCAAGTTCTTTGCTTCGGATTGCCTCGACAAACGAAAAATCAATGTTGTACTTGTCGTAAGCACGCACTACGTCCTGACGAATCGAGGAAATGAGTGCATATATTTCGCGAGCTCTGTCCGAATAATTGTGATTGTCAAATTC
>CAVEYH010000110.1:2261-3467 GCA_963620055.1 bacterium
TGACCGTACACCCTGCATACAAATAGTCTTTTGCTATCGATGCAACCTCGGCGTATAAATCGGCTTTTCCCGTATCGCCTTTTTGACGGTAGACTTCGGCTACAAACAGTATCGACGGAATATCGCCCCAAAGTGCGCACTGCATAAGTCTAAGCTCCGCTTTGTTAAAGTCTTTCTTTGTACCTATGCCGAGTGCATGCAAAATTCCCGCCTGACGCACGGCTATGACGTTACCGCCGGCACTCGCCACGTTTATCTTTTCAAAACGAATGTCTGCCTGATATGTCTTGTAATGTCCGTAATCAAACCAGCCTTCGCGAATTCCGGATTCTTTTCCAATTGCCTGAACGGTGGCAAGCGCATCGCCTTTGATATCAAACAGCGAATCCATATCGCCGTACTGTCCGTCCGGACGACGTGCGGAATACACTACTTGTTGGTCAGTTATTTTTCCGAGTCGAGACAGATCGTCGAGTATGGTCCTCTCGCACTCTTGGGTAAGTGATTCGCTAAACGAATATGATTTTGCGATAAAACGAATAATTTTTTCGGCATCTTTGCGATAGTCCTCGGTCTGTGCATTCGACATTATTGTAGTAGACAATACCATATTATAAAACGCTTCGTAATTTAAGAATATGTCTTTTATCATGCATTTTTCCTTTTGTATTTTATCGTAAAATTTACACGTTTAGTTTAAATATACAGTAGGATATTATGTTTGTCAATTGTTTTATATGATTTATATGCAAAATTACACGAAAACCGCCCTCCCGAAAATCGGTAAAGCGGTTTTGCCTTTTTTGTGCTTTTTTGTTATATTCTCGTAGCTATTTCGCTGTCGAAAAATGCCTGAACGTTGTCTGGTTGAACGGAGAAAAGCTGTCCGTCTACGGTTACGCAAACACCCTGTTCGCACTTGCCTAAGCAAAACGAGCCGGCAAGTTCGACTTGCTTTTCAAGCTTGTTTTCTTTGACAAGACGTGTAAGTTCATCGACGACCTGACGCGAGCCTTTTACATGGCAAGAGCTGCCGATGCATACAGTGACTTTTAACATATTGTTGTCCTCTCTATAGTAAAAAATTTATTTCGTAATAGTTACGCTAAAAGAACACTTAAGCGTTCTCTTGGTTCTCTGCGGCCTTCTTGTCGACGGCCTTGTTGCGAACGTAGAGCGCAAGTCCCGTCGATACCATGATAAGGT
>CAVEYH010000111.1:0-3439 GCA_963620055.1 bacterium
TGATACGACTGTATATTTTGATTAAAAAATACACTGCACTTACGAAAAGTACAGTGTATTTAATTATTAGTCTGAGATTTTGATTGCAATTACGCTAAACCATCGACTACTATTCCTCGTCGTTGTCTTCCTCTTTTTGAGCGACTTCGTACGGATAATAGTTGTTGTAACGTTTCATACCGGTACCTGCAGGAATGAGCTTGCCGATAATGACGTTCTCTTTTAGACCGATGAGCGGATCAATCTTGTTCTTGATTGCGGCTTCGGTAAGTACGCGAGCGGTTTCTTGGAAGGATGCTGCGGACAAGAAGCTGTCGGTTGCAAGAGCTGCTTTTGTGATACCGAGCAACGTATGTTTTGCGGCTGCGGGACGGAGTCCTGACTGCACTGCATGCATGTTTGCTTCGGCAAAAGCGGTTGCGTCGATCATTTCGCCCGGGAGAAGGTCGGTATCTCCGCCGTCTTCTACGCGGACTTTTTTGAGCATCTGGTGAACAATAACCTCAATGTGTTTATCTGCAATTTCAACACCTTGTGAACGGTAGACGGCCTGTACTTCGTTGACGATGTACTCCTGCACTTCTTTGTAGCCTCTGATGCGCAAAATATCATGCGGATCGATAGGGCCTTCGGTAAGCGGATCGCCTGCCTTAACCTTGGCGCCATTCTTGATGTTGGTTTTGAGCTTTGCCGTGAACGGAATCGGGTAAGAGACGTCCTTGCCTTCGGAGGTGTGGACAATAACGTCACGTTTGCCGTTATCTTCAACGAGCGTTACTGTACCTTCTTCCTGAGTGATTGTTGCAACACCCTTAGGCTTGCGCGCCTCGAAAAGTTCCTCGACACGCGGAAGACCTCTCGTGATATCCTCTGCCGCTGCGACACCGCCCGAGTGGAAGGTACGCATGGTAAGCTGGGTGCCGGGTTCGCCGATGGACTGTGCTGCAATGATACCGACAGCCTCGCCGACTTTGACGGGGGTGCTACCCGACATATCCTTACCGTAGCACTTGGTGCAAACACCGTGTTTAGATTTACAAGTAAGTACCGAACGAATCTTGACGGGGATCTTTTTGCCTGCTTCGTTGAGCTTCATATCATCGTCATCGATACGTTTTGCCACGTCTTCCGAAATCATTTCGTTTGCGTGAACATAAACTTCACCTGTTTCCGGATTGACAATATCGATAGCTGCATATCTGCCGTTGAGTCTGTCTTTTAAACTCTCAACCATAGAGTCGCCGTCGTAAATACGCTCGATCTCGATGCCCGGAATAACTTCGCCTTCACAGCAATCATCCTCGCGAACGATGACGTCTTGGCTGACGTCGACAAGACGACGGGTAAGGTAACCTGAGTTTGCGGTTTTAAGTGCGGTATCGGCAAGACCTTTTCTACCACCGTGAGACGAAATAAAGTACTCAAGCGGTGAAAGTCCTTCACGGAACGATGAACGGACAGGAGTTTCAAGGGTTTTGCCTTGCGGGTTGGTCATTAGACCACGCATACCGGACAGCTGAGCGATCTGTTTCATGCTACCACGTGCGCCGGATACTGCCATCATGTTGATCGGGTTGAATTCGTCTAGCGTCTTTTTGAGAGCCTCGGTAACGTCGTCGTTTGCCTTGGTCCAAGTCTCTACGACGTGACGATACTTCTCGTCCTCGGTAAGAATACCGTCTTCGTATTCTTTCTCGAATCCGATGACTTTCTTCTCTGCCTCGGCAAGTATTTCATGCTTCTCTACAGGAATATGCATATCGAACACGCTGGTCGTGATTGCGCCGATGGTCGAATATTTGAAGCCGAGTGCTTTGATATTATCGAGAACTTTGCAAGTCTCGGTAGAACCATGCTTTTTGAACGTACGGTCAACGATGTCTTGGAGTTGCTTTTTACCGACACGATATTCAACTTCGAGTCTAAGCTCTTCGCCAGATTTTGTACGGTCTACAATGCCGAGATCCTGCGGAATAGCTTCGTTGAAGATAATTCTGCCGACGGTCGTGTCGAGAATCTTAGACACGTTCTCACCGTTTACGACACCCTGCATACGAACTTTAACACGCGATTGAAGTTCGATTTCTTTGTTTGCGTAAGCCATTTTTGCTTCGTCGCAATCGCAGAAAATCATACCTTCGCCCTTTGCGCCCGGTTTTTCCATGGTAAGATAGAAACAACCGATGACCATATCCTGAGTCGGTGAGCATACCGGATTGCCGTCGGAAAGTTTTAGAATGTTGTTGGTTGCGAGCATCAAGAAACGTGCTTCGGTCTGCGCTTCGACAGAAAGCGGAACGTGAACTGCCATCTGGTCGCCGTCGAAGTCTGCGTTGAATGCACCACATGCAAGCGGATGAAGCTTGATTGCTCTACCTTCGACAAGTACAGGTTCGAATGCCTGAATACCTAGACGGTGAAGCGTAGGTGCACGGTTAAGGAGCACGGGATGTTCTTTGATTACGTTTTCGAGTACGCCCCAAACCTCTTTACTGCCACGCTCTACGAAACGCTTTGCGCTCTTGATGTTGTGAGTCTTGCTCTGAGCAACAAGTTCGTGCATGACGAACGGCTTGAAAAGTTCGAGTGCCATTTCTTTAGGAAGTCCGCACTGATACATTTTTAGCTCAGGGCCTACGACGATAACGCTACGGCCGGAATAGTCGACACGTTTGCCGAGTAGGTTTTGACGGAAACGTCCTTGCTTGCCACGAAGAAGTCCGGATAGAGATTTGAGTTCGCGGTTGCCTGCTCCCGATACCGCTTTTCCGCGTCTACCGTTATCGATAAGCGCGTCGACGGCTTCTTGGAGCATACGTTTTTCGTTACGGACGATAATGTCCGGAGCGGAAAGTTCGATTAGCTTTTTAAGACGGTTGTTTCTTGCGATAACACGTCTGTATAGGTCGTTTAAGTCGCTGGTTGCGAATCTGCCGCCGTCGAGCTGTACCATAGGACGGAGTTCAGGCGGAAGCACGGGAAGAACGTCTAGAACCATCCAAGTGGGATTGTTCTTGCTCTTTACGAATGCGTCGATGATTTCAAGACGCTTGATTAGCTTGACTTTCTTTTGTCCCGAAGAATTATTGACAAGGTCACGGACTTCTTTGAGCTCTTTTTCAAGATCGACATTGCCGAGAAGCTCTTTGATCGCTTCTGCGCCCATGCCTACTCTAAAAGAATCTGCACCATAAAGCTCTCTTGCTTCGGCAAGTTGTGAATCGGTAAGGATCTGCTTGTACTCAAGCGGAGTGTCTTTAGGATCGAGCACTATGAAGTTGACAAAATACACTACTTGTTCGAGTGCCTTCGGGCTCATGTCAAGTAATAGACCTATTCTACTTGGGACGCCTCTAAAATACCAAATATGCGTAACGGGAGCTGCAAGTTCGATATGGCCCATGCGTTCACGACGGACTTTGGAGCGGGTAACTTCTAC
>CAVEYH010000112.1:0-1882 GCA_963620055.1 bacterium
AAGGGAGTTGAATAAAGTTGCGGATGAGGCCTTAAAGTCGGCTAGAGATGTAGTCGATGCTTTAGTCGATTCGCAATCTTTTGTTGAATCCGATAGATTCATCCGTTCTGATACGGCATTGGGTGAAGCTACTGGTGAAGGAGTTGTGAGCGGATTTGCGACCATTAAAGACATTAGTGTCGGAATATTCGCAATCTCGGGTGATGTATTGAAAGGTAGTATCGGGAAAGCCAATGCCCAAAAGATTGCCAAGTGTGTAAATAATTCCGTAAAGACTGGTTCACCGTTGATTGGAATTATTGATACGCAAGGTGCCAGATTTGCAGAAGGAATCGAAGCAATGGAAGGCTATGGCGAAATTTTTAGTGCATTTTCGTCGGCATACGGTGTGGTACCAACAATTCTTGTCGTAAAAGGCAGTAGCTATGGCATAACATCATACTTATCGTCTGTTTGTGACTTTACAATTTGCTACGAAAAGTCTGTTACCGCAACTTCAAGCCCGCTTATTCTAGTCGCCGGGACTACAAACGATGCATCAAAAATTGGAACCGGAGAGGTTATGGATAAAGTTGGTATTGCATCCATTGTCGTAAAATCAGATAATGAACTTTCTGATGCCGTAACGAAACTTTTATCCTTAATTTCTCTAGATGTAGTTGCAGCCGAAGATGACGGAAATAGAGTTTGTGCAGGCCTTTCACGTGACGTTAAAACTTTGGCAGTTGTTTCAGAAATTTTTGATAAGAATTCGTTTATCGAAATCAAGAAAGGCTTTGGTGGAGAGGTGATTACTGGTTATGCGCGTCTAAATGGTGTGGCGATAGGCGTTGTTGCTTGTGATCCAACCGTGAACGAAGGAAGGCTTACTCCGGATGGAGCAAAAAAGGTTACTGAGCTTGTTAATACTTGTGATAGTTTTGTTCTTCCTATAGTTAGCATTATTGATAGCAAAGGTGCAGTAAATTGTTCTATATGCCAAGGCGAGCTAATGCGTTCGATCGGCGATATGATTTATGCGTATAATGTGGCAAATGTCGCAAAAGTTTCGCTAATTACAGGTAATGCTATCGGACTTGCTTATATTGCATTTTGTTCTAAGAATGTGAGCGACTATACTATTGCTTGGGATGGAGCGTGTATAGGTGTGCTTGATAATAAAGCCGGTGCAGAACTAGTTTACGGAAAAGAAATTGCAAAAGCAAACGATAAAGATGCGATACTTGCAAAAATGGCTGATGAATATGGCGAAGAGAATACTGCAGCTATTACAGTGGCAGAGAAAGGTTATATTGATAATGTTATCAATCCTAATTTTTCGCGTCAATATCTTATTGCCGCAGTTCAAGCATTTATCGAAAAGAGGTGAGGTCATGGATGTTGTAGTTTTAGCAGCTTCAGACATGTCTTTTCTCGATGGCCTTTTGGTGTTTTTGATAGGGAATGTCATAACTATACTTGCTCTTGCTTTTTTGGTTCTTGTTGTTATTGGCTATAGTGCTCTTTTTAACAAAATTTTTAATAAAAAGGAACCAGAATCAGTAGAAGCAAGTAAGGAAGTTATTGAACCGGAAGTTGATGATACGGCAGAACAAGAAGAACTTGTTGTTGCGATTAGTGCAGCAATTGCAACTATGTATTTTAGTGAATCGGTCGATGGCGAAATTCCTCCGTTTAGGGTAAAAAGTATTATTAAAAAGTAAATTTGTAGTGACATATAGGAGATAAATATTATGCGTAAATTTAATGTAAATGTAAATGGCAATAGTTATTTGGTCGAAGTC
Source organism: bacterium (assembly GCA_963620055.1). Classification (GTDB taxonomy): domain Bacteria; phylum Bacillota; class Clostridia; order Christensenellales; family Pumilibacteraceae; genus UBA10677. The sequence continues at coordinate 1,785 of CAVEYH010000112.1, forward strand.
GAAGAAGTAAATGACGGAGCATCTGCAATAGTTGCAGCTCCGACAGTTGCAATACCGGTTGCAGCTCCGGTAGCTAATCCCGTTAAGCCGGTTTTACC
>CAVEYH010000112.1:1892-3341 GCA_963620055.1 bacterium
AAAGCTTCCGTTGGTGGAACGATTGTTAAATCGCCTATGCCGGGCACTGTTTTGAAACTAGCCGTTGCTCCCGGCACAGTTGTGAAGAAGGGCGATAGGATTCTAGTGCTTGAAGCAATGAAAATGGAAAACGATATCAATGCATCTGCAGATGGTGCTGTTACGTTTCTTGTAGATCAAGGTGCGACGGTTGAAACGGGTGCAGATCTCGCTTCTATTAAATAAGGAGAGGCATAAATGGATTTTATCGAAACAATGCGTGCTCTATGGGAAAGTACCGGCATTGCTCATTCGATAGCGTACGGAGAGTGGCAAAACTACGTAATGCTCGTTATTTCGTTTGTTTTGTTTTATCTTGCCGTTGTTAAACAGTTTGAGCCATTGTTGCTTTTACCTATAGCATTTGGTATGTTTATTATAAATATTCCTGGAGCGCAAGCCGTCCTTTATGGTGCAGATCACGGACTTTCGGATCAAGAGCTTTGGGCTAAGTATGCCGATGCAGCTGCAAGTGGTGGTGAGTATACTGCAAATTATGGTTTGTTCCATTATTTGGAAATAGGTGTGTCTAAAGTTATATTTCCGCCGATCATATTTTTGGGGATCGGTGCAATGACCGATTTTGGCCCGCTGATTGCCAATCCTAAAAGTTTGCTTATCGGGGCTGCGGCACAACTTGGCGTGTTTCTTACATTTGTAGGTGCAATTGCACTTGGCTTTACAGGTGCCGAAGCGGCTGCAATTGGTATCATTGGTGGTGCCGATGGCCCTACGGCTATTTATGTTACACAAAAACTTGCGCCACATTTATTGTCGGCAATAGCAATTGCCGCATACTCTTACATGGCACTTATTCCGGTTATTCAACCGCCCATCATGAAGTTGCTCACAACAAAAAAGGAACGCCTTATCAAAATGGAACAGCTTCGTCCGGTTTCCAAGCGCGAGAAAATAATTTTTCCGATAGCGGTTACGCTTATTGTAGGTTTACTGCTTCCCGATGCATTGCCACTTCTTGGAATGCTTATGCTTGGAAACTTGTTTAAAGAAAGCCTTGTTACCGAGCGTTTAGCGAAGACGGCAAGCAACGAACTTTGTAATATTATTACTATATTCTTAGGCCTTATCGTTGGTACAAAAGCCGTTGGCTCTACATTTCTTGCATGGGATACAATTAAAATTATTGTGCTTGGTTTGATTGCTTTCTGTTTTGGTACGGTTGGCGGGTTGCTTATGGCAAAACTTCTCAACGTTATCAGCGGTGGAAAAATCAATCCGCTCATTGGTAGTGCCGGTGTGTCTGCTGTGCCAATGGCAGCGCGTGTATCTCAAAAGGTTGGTCAAGAATATGATCCTAACAACTATTTGTTGATGCATGCAATGGGCCCCAATGTAGCCGGTGTTATCGGATCGGCGGTTGCTGCCGGAGTTTTCCTCGCGATATTCGCA
>CAVEYH010000113.1:0-3341 GCA_963620055.1 bacterium
AACTACATGAGGGTAAAAAATGGAAAAAGTTCGTATTATCGAGATTAAAAAGAGCGTATTTGAGGACAATGACAAAGAAGCCGATGCCCTTCGTGCGGAACTTAAGCATAACGGCGTTTTCTTATTAAATGTTATGTCGGCACCCGGCAGCGGTAAAACTACCACGCTCGTGCGTACAATAAACATGATCAAAGATAAACTGCGTGTTGCGGTAATGGAAGCGGATATAGATTCCGACGTCGATGCTATAAAAGTTGCCAAAGAAACGGGTGTAACGTCCGTACAGCTTCATACCGGCGGCATGTGCCATCTCGATGCCGAAATGACAAAACAAGGTTTGGCGGGGCTGGATTTAGCCACAACCGATCTCGCAATCTTAGAAAATGTCGGCAACCTTGTTTGTCCTGCAGAATTTGATACCGGCGCTACTAAAAATTGCATGATTTTGTCTGTTCCCGAAGGACACGACAAGCCACTAAAATATCCGCTGATGTTTGAGGTGTGCGATCTCGTATTGATAAACAAGATAGACGTGCTGCCCTACTTTGATTTTGATCTTGACAAGTGCCGTGAATATATTCACCGCAGAAACCCGAAAGCCGAAATTATTCCGATTTCCGCAAAAAACGGTGATGGTGTGGAAAAATTTGCGGATTGGATCTTGCATCAAGTTGCATCACAAAAAGAATAAAAAATATTATAGGATAATTTAAGAGAGGTATTGACTATGCCGGAAATGAGCACCAAGTATGTGCCTGCGCACATGCACGACCAAAATCCAGATCCGAGACTATTGAAGTTTGTACGAAAAGTCACTGACAGACTGCCTGCAAAATTGCACGGAGTAAAGACCGAGGACCCCGAATACTGGGGCTTTGCGTGCATCTTTGAGGATGAACTTACAAAAGAAGAACGTGATATCTCGCTCGACCTTCTTCTCAAAATGAAGACGAGAAAAAAATACACGCTGAAAGATTTGAAAAAGCGTGCCGGTGTCACTCCGGATAATGAGGCAAAGTTTGACGAGATTATTGATAAACTCGCTGTTTTGGGTATGCTTGAATACGACTACGGTGACAAATACACGGACGACGGGCCGATTAAAGATGCCGGTTTTACTCGTGATGATCGTAGGTACTGGGTTCCGCTGTTTGTGCCGGGTTCTGCCGAATACACGAACATGAACACCGCTCTTATGGACAGACACCCCGAGCTAGCGATGTTCTTTGAACGTATGACGTTCCTACCGCTAGAAAAAGTCACGGCTATGGTTCCGCCTGGAGGAAGCGGTATCGGCATGCATGTCATTCCGGTAGAAAAAGCTATACAGACCGAAAACAAGACAATGGATATCGAGCATATCTCCTACTGGCTCAAAAAGTACGAGGGACACTTGGGAGCTTCGATTTGTTCGTGCAGATACGGCCGGAAAAAGCTCGATGAGGGCTGTGCTGACGATTTCCATGATTGGTGCATAGGTGTAGGTGATATGGCGGACTACTGCCGCGAAACAGGCAGAGGTCACGATATTACTTACGATGAGGCAATGGAGATACTTCGCCGTGCCGAAGACAACGGCTATGTCCATCAAATAACCAATATCGACGGTGAAGATAAGATCTTTGCAATCTGCAACTGCAACGTGAAGATTTGTAACGCATTACGCACTTCACAGTTATTTAACACTCCGAATATGTCGGCATCCGCTTACCGCGCACATGTGGACAAGTCAAAATGCGTGGCTTGCGGTCAATGCGTGGAGTACTGCCCTGCCGGAGCTTTGAAGCTCGGTCAAAAACTTTGCCGTCACGACGGTACGGAAGTAACTTATCCTCGCCAACCTCTACCCGATAATCATCGTTGGGGCAAGGATATGTGGGACGAAGATTATCGCGACAATAATCGCATAAACTGCCACACTACCGGTACTTCTCCGTGTAAGACGGCTTGTCCTGCTCATATTGCAGTGCAAGGCTATTTAAAACTAGCAGCACAAGGCAAGTACCGCGATGCTTTGGCACTCATTAAAAAAGAAAACCCGTTCCCTGCCGTTTGCGGTAGAATTTGCAATCGTCGTTGCGAAGACGCTTGTACGCGCGGAACAATCGATAAAGCCGTTTCAATCGATGCGGTCAAGAAATTTATTGCCGAACAAGATCTCACTGCCGAGCATCGTTATGTGCCGGACATCGTAGTTGCTTCGAATATCGGTAGATGGAAAGAAAAAATTGCGGTTATCGGCGGTGGTCCTGCCGGACTTAGCTGTGCATTTTATTTGGCACAAATGGGATACTACCCCACTGTCTTTGAAAAGAATGAAAAACCGGGTGGCATGCTAACTTACGGTATTCCGTCGTACAAGCTCGAAAAAGACGTGATCGAAGCCGAAATCGATATCATGCGTGAGATGGGCGTTGAGATTCGCTGTGGCGTAGAAGTCGGGAAAGACGTTACGCTCGCTTCTCTTCGTGAGGAAGGTTATAAAGCGTTCTATATTGCAATCGGTTGCAGTGGTGGACGCAAACCCGGAATCCCGGGCGAAGATGCCGAGGGCACTATTACAGCGGTTGACTTCCTTAAAAATGCAAACACGGGCAATGAGCATGTCTCCGGTGACATTGTGGTCGTTGGTGGCGGTAATGTCGCTATTGATGCGGCTAGAGTTTGCGCACGTAGCGGAGCTCATACGGTCAACATGCTGTGTCTGGAAAACGAAAACGAGATGCCTGCATCTAAAGACGAAGTTCGCGAAGCTCGTGAGGACGGTGTGATCGTTCGCAACGGCTGGGGACCTAAAGAAGTTATCGTCAATAACGGCAAGGCAATCGCGATTGTGTTTAAGAAATGCGTATCCGTTTATGACGAAAACAAGCGTTTCTCGCCGGTATGCGATGAAAATGAAACACTTATGCTCCCCGCCGATAAGGTTGTGTTTGCAATAGGACAGTCAATCGTTTGGGGTGATATGCTAGCCGGTGAAAAAGTTGAACTCGGTCGCGGAGGCAGACCTGTTGCAGATTCGCTGACTTACCAAACTGCGCAGGAAGATATTTTTGTCGGCGGTGATCTTTACACCGGACCAAAGTTCGCCATCGATGCTATTGCGGCAGGACATGAGGCTGCGGAATCGCTACACCGCTACGTCCAGCACGGACACATGACTATCGGCAGAAATCGCAGACAATTTATTGAGCTAAACAAAAACGATATACTCGTCGAACGTTATGACAATTCGGCGCGCCAAGTCGCAGAAAACAAAACTACAAAGTCTGCTTTTAGTGATGCACATGGCACACTGACCGAAGAGCAAGTCAAGATAGAAACGGCACGCTGTCTTGAGT
>CAVEYH010000114.1:0-1504 GCA_963620055.1 bacterium
CATTAAATTAATTGATTTTTCATAATCCCTAATGGGGACACCTTTGAGCGCAGTTGTCTTTTTTTTGTTATTGATTTTTATAGAAAATTACTTGTTTTCGTCGTCTTTCTTGGCCTTTTCTTCTTCGGCTTTACGCTGAGCATAAGTCTTGTAACCGGCGTTTTGGTTGTCGCCCTGATCCCACTTCTTTCCGCCGACGGCAATAAAGCCTAGTAGTAATGCAACGGTGACAACTACCGCGATAATCGGAATCACAAGGCTTTTAGCATCTTCCGCTTCTATTGCGAGCTCGCCGATCATGGCAAACACGGCAACAAGAATAAAGCCTGCACCAAAGTAAATATTGAGCTTTTTAATCGGTCCGAAGTTCTTACCGAACAGTCCGCGGAATATGAATGCGAGTCCGAATACTCCGGCAATAATCGTAATTGCCCAGCCGAGTGTAAACCAGCCCATTGCTTCCTTTGTGGCGGGAATAACGGACAATAGCCACATGACTGCGACTACAACCGCGACAAGACCTAAAGTAAATCTAAATGCAAATTTCTTACTCATTGTAGTTTGACCTCCTATCTTAAAACTACGGTATGCGAAACGGCTGTAATTTCTTCGCCGTCGCCAAGTACTATTGTGTCGCCATGATGAAGTTCGCGGACAAAACCGCCTATTCTAACATTGAACGAATTTACTCCGTCCACACCGGATAATACAGTATACTGACCGGGCAAAAGCTCACCGTCTTTTTCGACTTTGGCGGACTTGCCGACCGTAAGCACGAAGTCGCCTTCGCGATGTGAAACCTTATTAACAGATGGTTCTTCGGCGTAACGCACTCCGTCAACGACCTTTATTTTTTCTTCTTTTTGTTCGTCGGTTTTTCGGTTAGTCGACTTGGCTTTTTTTGTAAGTACGAACAGTACGATTGCACCGACAAGTAGCACTACGGCAACTGCAAGCAACACTACAGACAGTACTACCGATGTGTCTACCGAAAACATTACGTTTTTCATAATTTTCTCCTTATGTGACAGGTTTATTTCGATTCGCCGTGATTTAGCCGTGATTAACCGCCAAAATACTTGTAAAGGAAGTAAATGCCGACGACAATCCCTATCCCTAGTAGCACAGCGATGCTGACCCTAAGCGGAGACACGGGCGTTTTTCCGGTGACTTTACCGCTAAAGCCGTTGACAAAGAAATTATAAACCTTTTCTTTCCAGTTGCAATGTCCGACGTAAATGGGAATAAGCAAGTATTTGTAAGTTATATCGTTACATTCGACGGAAACGTTAAACGACGATACGATATCGTAATCGTAGCCGTTAAGTATTGCCATCTTTACCTTGGAATAGATAATTTTTTTTGCTTCGTCCCAGCACTTTAAGCCGTCTTTCGTATATTGGTTCGCAGTAAAGCCGCTGAGATATTCTTGCGAATATTCCTTGCTGTTGTTCGTGTCAAACGGTTGCATTTTGTTGAGAATCGGCTGACTGATTGCCGTAGA
>CAVEYH010000114.1:1514-3332 GCA_963620055.1 bacterium
GGCAATGTTAAAATATCTAACATAACGTTCTCTCACGGTTTTTCCGTTGACTTGCTTTGTTTTATAATAGTACTTACCTAGTACGCCGGAATAGCGCGAATGAGTGGCGGTATCGAACGAAAATGCCGGATTGTACACTCCCTTCACGTCCTCGGGATTCGCACTTTTTTTGAACTTGCTCGGGGTAAACAGTTTCTTTTTTGCCCATGCTTTGACTTTTTCACAAGCCTCGGCCTTGCTAATTTTGAACGGAACGACCGCATTCGGCTTTATACCCGACAGCTCGTCCGTTTCTACGATGTTGGTGGTTCCGCAAAACGGGCATTCTTTCGCTATCTCGCGCTTGTCGAGTACCTCTTTCGCTCCGCAGTTTTCACAACGGAAAACGTGCGTTTCTTCCGACCAAGTGTTTCCTTCGTGGAGTAGTCTCTCAAACGCTAATTCTTCGCTGCTGTGCTCATGGATCGCCTGTTTCGTTCCGCAATGTTCACACAGAAGGCAACCTTCATCCGGATCGAAAATCATGTTCGCTCCGCAAGCCGGACATTTGGTTACGGCCGTTACGTTTTCGACTTCCTCTTTGGCGTATTCGTTTTCTTCGCCGTTAGGATTTACGTTATTTTCTGACATAAATTTTACCGTCTGATTCGATTAAAGTTTTTCTCCGCATTCGGGACAGAATTTTGCACCGGATTTAACTTCCGCTCCGCACTTAGGACATACGGCGGCTAGCTTTGTTCCGCATTCGGGACAGAATTTTGCGCCTTTTTTTACAGAAGCTCCGCACTTCGGACAAACTTCACCCATGGGTGCTCCGCACTCGGAACAGAATTTTGCGCCTTTTTTTACAGAGGCGCCGCACTTCGAGCAAGTTTCTTTTTCTTCTTGTTGCTGTTTAGCATTGTTTGCGCCGTTGAACATTCCGCCCATCATATTACCCATACCGAAGCCCATTCCCGCTCCCATAGCCGTTCCTGCCATGCCGGGATTTTTAGCGGCTTCTTTTAGGGCGTCGGCCTGAGCCATTGCCATGTAAGTGTCCATGTTGCCACGCATCATGCCGAGTGTAGTATTTTTATCGAGCGCTTCTTCGAGTTCTTTCGGTAGCGAGAAGTTCTCGAACACAAGTTTTGTTAGTTCTAGTCCGATCTCGTCGAAAGATTTTTGCATTGCGTCTTTGACTTTGTCGCCGAGTTCAATTAGGTTACCTGCCATATCGAGCACAGGGATCTTGCTCTCACCTATTGCATCGCTGATGCCGGTGATTACAATCGATTTTAGCCAATCGGTGATTTCCTGTGTCTTGAAAGACGAATTCGTGCCGGACAGTTCTTGCATAAAAACGTACGGATCTTTTACACGGAATGCGTATGAGCCGTAGCCACGCACTCTGATTGCGCCGTAGTCCTTGTCGCGAATAATGATCGGATTCGCCGTACCCCATTTGAGGTTGGTAAACTGCTTGGTGCTGACAAAATAAACATCCGAGCGGAAAGGATTTTCGAATCCGTATTTCCAACTCATGAGTGTCGTTATGATAGGTATTGAATCGGTATCGAGTTTATAGTAGCCGGGCAAGAAAACATCTGCCATTTTGCCCTTGTGTGCAAAAATCGCCGCTTGTGAATCGCGCACGGTTAACACAGAACCTTTGCTAATGTAGTCGTTCTTCATGTTGACTTTGTAGACGATAGTGTCCTTGCTGTCGTCTGTCCATTCAATGTTCTTTAATAGTCCCATTTTATTACCTCGCTTGTATTTGTGAAAAGCCTACCCTTAGACTCTTCCTATTTACAATTATATTATACAATATACTTC
>CAVEYH010000115.1:0-3319 GCA_963620055.1 bacterium
GCCTAATATGCTTTACGAGGTAGCATTATTTGTGATGATTTATGTGTTATTATATAAATAAAAACAGCTATGAAGTAAGCGCAATTCATAGCTGTTTTTTTGTTTAATGTTGGGCAGGCGGGGTTAGTTGAGTTTTATTTTTCCGCTATCGTCGAGAAGGAGCGTAAAGAGACCGCCTTGAACGGAACGATTTTGGAAGCCGCGCATAAGTCCACTGTCGGTAAAGTACCAGTCGGAGAACGGAACGCGAGAAGCGGATTTACGCAAATATTCTGCGACGGGCGCGAGAATCTTCTTGCGTTTTTCCGTGTCGGAAGTGAGTGTAGCCGACCACAAGATCCAGTCGGACTTTGTATAGGTGGAGCGATTGTCGAGCGATATACCAAACTCGTCGGCGTTATTTATATAGTAGTCGGTTTCGGTCTCGCGCGTTGCTTCGTCGAATAGTCCGGTACCGAACATTACGTCGAACGCCATATTGTATTTTAGGCTGAACGTCTTTTCGTCGCCGTCAAAAACGAGCGGAATTTGCTTACCGGCTGTTACACACATTTTCTTCCACTCTTTCGCGTAATCTTCGGCAATCTTTTTGTATTCGGCTGCGATGTCGTGCTTACCGAGTGCTTCGGCAATGATTGCGTACGAACGGATGCCGACAATAGCTTTTACCGATAGGTTGATATTCTTGTCAAGGTGGCCGGCAAAGTCATCGGTGCATAATTGGTTACCCGGCATCAAACCGTATTTTACGAGATACTTAACCCATGTCGTGAGCGTATCAAAATTTTCGCTCATGATCGTAGCGTCCTTGTCGGCAAGATACGTTGCGGCAGTCATAATGAGCATGTTCCCACATTCCTCGACAGGCATTTGGTAACTGAGCAGGTACATATTCGACGAAGCGGGGAAACCATATATCGGCGGATAATTGTAAGGTGTGTCGAACTGATTGTCAATCTTATGATTGGTAAAGTCGACAACGTATTTTCTTCGCTCCTCGCGTCTGCCGTTTAGACCGTAGATCTGACCGCAGCAATACGGATATGTGCCGGCATCGTGCGGAGCAAAATCATACGTCCACACTGCCATGTTGTTGAATTTGTAGATCGGGCGCATCATACCCTTAACAAGCTCAGGGTTGTAAATAAGGTAAAGCGAAATCGACGGATAACTTACGTCTACTGTAGCAATACAGCCGTTGGAGTGGTTTTCTTTGGACAGGAACAGTACGTTGCCTTCCTTGTCAAGTACAAGTTTGTGCGCGCCAACTGACTGACGGAGTCCTGCGTACAGTATGAGCAAATAGTCTTCGCCGTATTTTCCCGCGCGTTTTACAAGATCCTTGTCGAACGCTTCTAGCTTGTTCATGATAACATCATATTCGGCATACGAATATGCGATTGCATCGTAAATTGTTTTGCCGTTCTCAAACCAATAGCCTTTTAGCCAATCGCCGAAATAGGAGACGGATACGGTGTCGTCAAAAGCAAAAGTAAACTTGCCTTTTACTGTCTTATTTACGTTCTCATACTCTCCGAAAACCGAGATGTATTTGTCGCCGGCATCATCGTAAATAAACTCAGGTTTGCCGGTTGCGATATATGCGGTGAATCCTTCGACAGACATTAAGAATGCTTTTTCACCGGTAAGGTACCAATAACCCCACTCTGCCGCGCTAGAATCGTATGCTTGCGACATAACGAGTTGCTTTTTAAGACCGAACCAAGCGCACTCGCCTTGCGGTAAATCGATCACGCCGCCTCTAACGGGCATCGGGTGACGATCGTAGCATGCTTCTTCATGGACGAATAATCCGACGGAAACTTTGCCGAGCTTTATCTTAGGCTTGACTTCATAATCCATATAGCACACGGGACAAGACAACAATGTGAGATCATCCGGCGGGAGCGGTGAGGTGAAACGCACGGTTATGTCAAACACTTCTCCGCTAAACTCGTACTCGGTCGAAAAAGCCGTGAGCGTAACTTTCTTTTGCTCGAGTTTTTCCACGCCGGGAACAACACCCATGAACGCATAGCTTTTGCCGTCGGCATTGACCAGACCGAACATTCTTCTGCGCATGCCCGTCCAAAATATCGTATCTCCGCCATTGAGTTCGTCTGACGGGGACCACACCGAAAAGAACGGATCTTTAACAAAAAGCGGATACGCGGGGAGCAATCTCTTTACGTTTGCTCCGGTTTCGATTTTCTTCATTGATGTTTCCTCCAAAAAATTTGTTAACGGGGCTTATACGACTCGCATTTTTTGCTATATCGTACACTCATAATTGTGTCCGAGTCTTGCCCTTGTTTCCTATATTATAAGGCAATAAAAGCGAAAATGCAATTAATATATTGACTTTTTAACGTATAAAAATTGACTTATTCTTTTGCACGTGATAATATCTAAATAAATTGCGACAAGCGAGGAATAACTTATGAAAATTAGCAGAATACGTCATGCTTGGCCGGAAAAGCGCGGATTCAATCTTTATCGTAGGTGTGGTATGGGCGAATATACTTTCTTGCATTTTTGGAAGCCTGTATATATGTTGGTAGACGGAAAGACAGTACTTACCAAGCCGAATGCCGTCATCGTCATCGGTAAAAATGTACCGCACCACTTCTATTCGCCGGACACGGACCTTGTGCACGATTGGTTTCACTTTGACGGTGACGACGCGGAAAAATTTATTCTAGACTCGGGGCTGAAAATCGATACACTGTATTACCCGAAAAATTGTGGCTTTATTACCGATATAGTTAAGACTATGGAAGCGGAACATTTCGGAGAAGAAAAGCACGGGGGCGAGATAATAACGTCATATATGTCGATATTGTTTCGTCTAATCGATCGAAACGAACACAAAATCGAAAACAATTTTAGCATCGATTATAAGACGCAAACGGACTTTACGGAACTTCGTAACCGCGTGTTTTCAAATCTCGACAAAAACTGGACGATTCAACACATGGCGGAGCAAATCAGTCTGTCGGAGTCGCGGTTCTATGTGCTGTACAAGGCAATTTTTAAGACTACGCCTAACCAAGATCTCATAATCGCACGCATGGATTACGCAAAACGTATGCTCGCCCAGGACGGCACAGTAACGGTCTTCGAAGTCGCGTTGAATTGTGGTTATACGAACGAATTCCACTTTATTCGGCAATTCAAAAAGTATGTCGGCATCACTCCGAAACAGTACGCACTATCGCACAGAGGGACATAAAAAAACTTCGCTTAACAACATTTGACAACCATTATAAAATTGCATACAAAAAGCCTAACTTCACCGTTGTTTTTAGCAGTACAAGTT
>CAVEYH010000116.1:0-3265 GCA_963620055.1 bacterium
ATATTTTACTGTAACATTTTCGGTTAGTCAATACCAATCGGCACTTTACCGGCAAATTTAATTAAACTTTAATATAAAAGTCACTGCCATCATATAATGACAATGACTTTTATCGTTTTACCGCGTTATCGTGATAATTTATAATTTGATTTCTTACTTCAATTCTTGTGCGCCGTTTTCAATGCTCGTCGTGTAGAACTGAGCACGTACACCCATATCGCCGTAATACTTCTCGTCAACGTATTTGATAAACTCGTCGACTTTCGTCTTTTCGACAAGCGCAACAGTACAACCTCCAAAGCCTGCGCCCGTCATACGTGCACCTATGCAACCGAGGAATTCGCGTTCACGCTGTGACAGTGCGTCAAGGTAAGCACCGGTAACTTCGTAAAGATCGCGGAGCGAATAGTGCGATTGGTTGAGATATTCGCCAAACGTCTTGATATCGCCTTTTTTGAGTGCATCTGCAGACTTATGCACGCGCGCACATTCTTCGACAACGTGCTTTGCTCTGTCGTAAACTTTACCGGAAAGCGCGGTTTTACCGACTTTTTCGAACTGCTCCGGAGTAATATCGGCAAGGCATGTGATGTTCGGCAATACGGTCTTTAACTTGCTAAACGCCTCTTCGGTTTCTGCGCGACGTTCGTTGTATTTGCCATCTTGGAGAGAACGCGGTTTGTTGCAGTTTGCGATCACGAGCGCATAGTCACCGAGCTCAAGCGGTACGTATTCGTATTCGAGTGTTTTGCAATTTAACAAAATCGCATTGTCTTTTTTACCGAGAGAGGACGCAAATTGATCCATGATACCACAGTTTACGCCGTTATATGTATTTTCGCTTCTCTGCCCTAACACTGCAAGCTGTACAAGGTCAACACCTTTTCCGCCGGCTTCCGCCGAGAATGTGGCAAGTGTCATACCGGTAGCGACTTCGATGGATGCGGACGAGCTAAGTCCCGATCCGAACGGCACGTCCGTATCGTATAGTAGGTCACAGCCGACAATTTTATACCCGTCTTCCTGCATAACGAACGCAACACCCGCCTGATAATCGCCCCATTTAAGATCACGGTATGCATTTAGATTGTTTAGGTCGAGCGTGACGCGGTCAGCAATTGTGGTTGCGGCAAGGTGTATTTCGTTTTTGTTCGTTTTGCGTGCTACGATTGCGGTCCTAAGATTGAGTGCTGCGGGAAAAACTTTGCCGCCGCAATAGTCGATATGCTCGCCTATAAGGTTCACTCTGCCGGCTGCCGAAAACACGCGCAAGTCTTCGGTAGATCCACCGTAAATCTCGACAAAACGTGTTTTTAGTTCATTGATTGTCATAATTCTTATCTCCTATTCTTAGTTTGTTTAATAAAAATGTGAAAAGTGCGAGGATAAAGTAGTTCGACAGTATTACCGTAGTTAAGAATGTAATGTTACCAAACCCGATCGTGAACACGGATATGATGTCGCCGAACGGCGTGATTGTGCCGATACCACGGAACATGTCGAGGAATATCGTGAGCATGACCGTGCACAATGCTACGGTAAAGATAACTAGGATTGTGCGGTAAGCATTAAACGGACGACAGATCGATACAAGCGCCATGATGCCGGTGTATACAACGGCTGCGACAAGCATAGTCGTATATACTTGTTCCGTAAGTCCCAATGCCGAGCCGCCGATTCGATTATAAAAATATACGGCCATTACGGCGGCAACTAGAGTAAGTCCGCCCGGGATACACCTTCTGAGCACGTTGCCGAAAAAACTGCCCTTTATGATATTTTTGTTCGGTTGTAACGCAAGCGCAAACGACGGTATCGCTATTACGAACATTTCAAGACACGTTAGATTCGACGTATCGAAAAAGTATAGTTTTTCCGAAGTCTTTGTCACTGCCATGATTACGGCAATTATCGACAACAGTACTGACATAAGTGTCTTCATTAGAAACAGCGTACTCGATTGCTGAATATTGTTGACTACTCTTCTGCCTTCCATAACCACTTCAGGCATTGACGAGAAGTTCGAGTCAAGCAACACAAGGTGGCTGACGTTTCTTGCCGCTTCCGATCCCGATGCAATCGCTACCGAGCAATCCGCCTCGCGCATGGCTAAAATATCGTTTACGCCGTCACCGGTCATAGCAACAGTATTGCCCTTTGATTTGAGAGCTTTTATTAGCGTGCATTTTTGCTCCGGAGTAACTCTGCCGAACACGGTGTACTTGTTCGCTGCCTCCATTACTTCGCGCGTGCTCATACCCTCTAGGCTGACATACATTGATGCGTTTTCCACACCTACGCGCGCCGCAACTTCAGAAACGGTGAGTGGGTTGTCACCGCTGATAATCTTGACCGCGACATTGTTTTCCTTGAACCAGCGTATTACTTCGGGCGCGTCTTCACGGATATGATCCTCAATTATTATGAGGCATACCGGTCTACGTGCGCTCGGCAATCTGTCACCCGATATTTCGATCGGAGAATGTGCAAGCATTAACACGCGGAAACCGTTGCGTGCGTTTTCGTTGATAATCTTTTCCAGTCTCACACCAACGTCCTTCATGACGAATTCGGGTGCGCCGAGTACGAACGTTCCTTCGCCTTCAAACGTCACTGCGGACAGTTTCTTTTGCGATGAAAACGGTACAACAGTTTTAGGTGACAATACTTGCGAATAGCCGAATTTCTCGGCAAGGGCAAGTGCTGTTTGGTTGTTGTCGCCGGTCGCCGTAAGCATCGAGCCTATAATATCGGCAAGCGGTACGGAAAAGTTATTGCCTTTACACTCGATCACGTCATGGACTTGCATTGTCCCGTCCGTGATCGTTCCCGTCTTGTCTAGGCACAGTACGTTTACTCTTGCAAGCATTTCTATACAATATAAGTCTTGCACTAGCGTACGCTTTTTTGCGAGTCTAACGACGGACGTAGCAAGCGCAACGGATGTAAGCAGAAACATGCCCGACGGGATCATGCCGATCACTGCTCCGCCGACAAGTTGTACGTTAGCGCGCCACTCTTCCCAAGTCATATTGTTACCGCGCGCGCCGAGCCATAACAAAAGCGCGGCTACGGGGACAATTACCACGGAAACTATTTTAATTATTAGCGAAACGGATTCACGGAGTTCGGACTTCGGTTTTTTGTATTTCTTTGCATAGCTCGTCAATTTTTCGACGTAGTTTGCCGCACCGACTTTGTCCACACGCGGCCAGCATCCTCCGCTAGACACGAACGATCCCGAATAGATCACGTCGCCTTGTTT
>CAVEYH010000117.1:0-3115 GCA_963620055.1 bacterium
CTTTGTCGGCGGTCGCGGTTGCCTCGGTAGTCACTTTATCGTAATTTGCTTTTGCGTTCTTTAGAGATTCATCGGCAATTTTTTTAGCATCCGAATTTGCTTCGTCACGAATAGCGATAGCTTTTTCTTCCGCCGAGCGTTTATTGATCTCGGCTTCGTTTTCCGTTTCTCTGATTTTTTTGAGTATTTCTTCTATCATGTCCGACTAAGTTATGTGCGCATCGATTATTTGACCGCGCTAAACTTCACTCCACTTCATATTACTTTTAGTGTATAGTTTTTTATTCGTTTTGTCAAGCGAATAAGTCACTTAATGCCTAGTATCGTTAGTTATATCTTTGCTTCGTACACTTATGTGTTTTAGCGAATAATTAAATTTTTACAATTACTCAATCAAAAATTTGCATGCAAACTACTGTATAAGATTGAAAAATTGTCGGGCACATGCTATAATAATCACAAAAGGAGGATCTATTTTTAATGATTCAGTTCAAAGACGGCTTTTATGCCGATGTTAGAACGGAAGATCGTAGTAGAACAGCTATTTCATACAAAAACGGCGTACCCGAAGAGATGAAAACTCGCGTTGAAAAACGTGCGTTTATTCGTGTGTATGACGGCAAAATGTGGTACTATGCTTCCGTGACAGACCTTAACAATTTACAAACTACGCTAGACGGACTATATTCCGCAGCAACACCAAATGCTAAAATCTTGGACGATCCAATCGTGCGCAGATTCGAATGCAATCATGACACGGTCTTAAAATTCAAAGATTGCTCGGTGCGCGATATTTCACTTGCCGATAAGCAAGCGTTGCTCCTATCGTACTTGCCACTTCTATCTGAAGACAAGTGCGTGAGTATGTCACAAGGGCTTTACCTCGACCGCAACAGCTTGTTCCACTTCTGCTCCAGTCTCGGTGCGGACGTGACACACGATTATCAAACGTGCGGTGTTTCTTTTTCTTGCAGTATGACCGAAGGCGATAAAAAATTTTCGGGGCATTGGCAAAAAGGCGGAACGACGTTCGATGAATTAAAAGGTTTGGACGAAGAAATAAGTGCAACTATTCGTGAACAGGCTACATTTATGCACAATTCCGTACCTGTGGAGCCAGGTAAATATCCAGTTGTACTCTCTCCGGAAGCTGCCGGCGTATTTGCGCATGAGTCGTTCGGACATAAATCCGAATCGGACTTTATGCTCTCGGACGAAACGATGCGCGATGAATGGAAACTCGGCAAAGTTGTCGGCTCGTCTATTCTGTCAATCGCGGAATGTGGACTAGAACCCGGATCCGGTTATGTCCCGTATGATGACGAAGGCACGCACGCTCGCAAAAATTATCTTATCAAAAACGGAGTGCTGGCAGGAAGGCTTCACAATGCTCAGACGGCTACGGTGCTTGGCGAAGAACCTACAGGTAACGCTCGTGCCATTGACTGCACTTTTGAACCGATTGTACGCATGACCACCACTTATATCGAGGGCGGTGACATGGATTTTGAACAATTGATCGCACCTATTAAAAAGGGATATTTTATCAAGACTATTCGTCACGGAAGCGGTATGAGCACTTTTACGATCGCGCCAGCGCTCGCGTATGAGATCGTGGACGGTAAAATCGGTAAGCCTACAGAGATAAGTGTGCTTACCGGCACGGTGTTTGAGACACTGGGCCTTATCGACGGATTGACTCGCGATGTGCAGTTGTTATCGTTTGTGACCGGTGGCTGCGGAAAAATGGAACAAATGGGGCTTCCCGTGGGCTTTGGCGGACCTTACGTTCGCGTTTCGTCCATGAGTGTTCAGTGAGGTGAGATTATGGAAAAAGAATTTTTAACTAAAACCGGCCGTTCGGTAACGCTTAACGTCACCGGAGGCAAAATCGACAGCTTTCGTGAACAGGAAGAAACAACCGGCACTGTGCGCGTTTATGATAACGGTTGTATAGGCGTTGCCGGATGTTTAGGTGCACCCAATGAGACGGAGCTTACCGAAAAAGCCGTTGAATCTCTTAAACTCGGTATTCCCTATCCGTGCAACCTGAGTGGCAGGCTCGAACGCGAAGAACTTCACGAAGAAGAAATCATTCCACTTTCAAAACTTGTCTCCACGATGCAATCTTTTCTTGACCGCCTAGGAGAAGCTTGCCCTAAGTTTGCTTTTTCAAACAAAATCGGTCTTAACTACGAAAAAACCGAATACCGCAACTCGCTCGGTCGTCATCTCGTAAACTCGGGACGTAGCGTAAGCGTGAGCTTAGTCGCGCAAAATCGTGGCTCGGGCAATTTGTTTGACACGGTTTTTGGCTATGGCGGAGTTAAATTTGATGCAGACATGCTTTTACGTCAATTCAAAGCCGAATATGACGCTTTCTTTACTCCGGTTGACATCGAACCCGGACGCTACCCCGTAATAATGAGCCCCGGCTCGCTTTTTGGAACGTTTCTTAATCATTTCATCGCAGAAATGTACGCTTCGGGTGCATCGCTTTTGAGTGGTAAACTTGGTCAGCATGTGTTTTCGGACAAACTTTCGTTACGCAACGATATGAATCCTGAGACAAATCCCGGTGTATGTTTCTTTGATGTCGAAGGCTGTGTCTCGCCTGATCTTCGTCCTGCTATTATCGAGAACGGCGTATTCAAAGGTGTTTTGACTACAAAAAAATCTGCCGCAACGTTCGGACTGCCGAATCTCGGTACTGCAGCAGCCACTTATGATGGTGTGCCAAGCCTTGGCTTTAACGGCTTTTACGTCGATGCTACCTCAAAAAATCTTGCTACACTTGTTCCAGGTAAAGCGATTTACGTTGTCATGGCGTCGGGTGGTGACACTACTCCGTCCGGACACTTTGCTACCCCTGTGCAAATGGCTTATTTAATGGAAAACGGCAACCTTATGGGTAGACTTCCCGAACTAAATATCGGCGGTGATTTCTTCGAGCTACTCGGCAAAGACTATATCGGCGCAGTGATTGGTGATCCTCTACCCGATAGTTTGCTTTGTGCTGTAAATATGGATGTAACAAAGTAAAAAACGACTCTTTTGTTAAGTCTCAAAACGAATTTGAACTAAATTCATCGTGAATATTAGACGCATGCTCGAT
>CAVEYH010000118.1:0-914 GCA_963620055.1 bacterium
GTTTTGCCCCGATTTCACCGGCTTTCAATCCACGTGGATTCGCTTTTAACAATTCGGCTATTTGATCAACCATAGATTTGGGTGAATCTTGCTCGGTAGTAGAAGTTTCGACTGAAATATTATTTTCTAAATCGCTTTTAACCGCATCAACCGTTTCAACAACAACATTTTCTTGCTCAATTTGTTCTACAACGGAATTTTCATTTTCAACAACTTCAATGTTTTCGCCAGCAGTGTTATCGGTATCAACCATATTTACAAAAACTACTTTCGATGCTTCATTTGAATCGGCAGTAGGGGAAACAACGTTTTCCTCGCTTTCAAGTCCAAAACCGAACCAATCAAAGCTGTTTCTATATTGTTTTTTAACTTCATCGTCCTCAAGATTGAGTTTAGAGCCCAAAGATTCGTTCACAAAGAAATCGTGAATGTAGTTGTTCAAAATGTCCTCTTGAAAAACTTTGTACTTGTTTAAGACTTCAAAATCTTTCTTGGTGATACCAACGGCTTCCAAGAAAATATCAGGATCGGCATTGTTAAAGATTTCGTTAAAAGTAGTTTCTCTATACACGCTAATGTATAGGAACTCAAATAAACGCGCCAAAATGTGCTTTAGAACGTTGTCCGTATCCTCAATTGATTCTGCGTCTTTAACTTCTATTTTGGGCATTAGAGCGGTTTTTACGGCTCTCAAAAACGAATCGCAATACCATCTTTTGTAAAGCATTCCGCGATATTGTTCGGGAATATGATTGACATCGTTTAGATATTTTTTGACAAAGTTTTCAATGTTGTTTTTTGTGTCTTTGGTGTAAACAATATCATTCCCAAAAGCCTTTTTAACCTCATCTACAAACTTTTTACCGTCGTCTTTACCGCACATTTCCTTTTTAATGGGTGCATTAACACCGGAC
>CAVEYH010000118.1:924-1860 GCA_963620055.1 bacterium
AACCTTTTTTGAATCCGTTTACATACCAAACTTTCTTTTTTTCGTCGTATTTTTGGGGACAATACTCGTTAATATAGACCTCAATCGCTTGCTCAAACTCACGTTGGACCTCCAAGTCGTCGTAATCGATATACTTTTTATAATCGTCTTGACCTAAGCGATAACCGATATCTCGACCTTCTTTTGCAATTAACGAATCAAAACCTTCTTCCGGTGGAGCAGGACGTGTTCTGTCTTTAGACTTACTCATTTTGGCATGAGCAAAAACACGCTTGATTATGTCGCTAACTTCCTTGTCGTTAAGCATCGCAGCCATCGTTTCATCATCGAGCATTCTTGTAGTTTTGGTTGTATCGACAATCTTTTTCGACAATGGTTTTCCGCTTGAATCACCATATTCCGCAAGCTCATAAAACACCTGTTCGGAAATAGGATTGCTAAAATCGCCGTTAATGTAAATCGGCAAATATTTTACTATAAGTTTTGCGATATCGAGTTTTGTGTATTTTGAAGCCGCTTCGGATTCCGTTTGTTCGGCATATTTAAGAAGTAATGCACTGGCTCTGTCAATGTTAAAATCGTAAACGTAGCCGTTTGTTTTCTTGATTTTCCCATTTTCCTTGTAGGGCGTCTGTATTCTAAATATCGCTTGAAAATACTGTTCGGGGCTAGCTAAATCTTTTAGCACAAACACACTAAACCATTTTTTGACCGTTACACCGATTGTAAGTTTGTTGACAGTTATTGCAATCGAACCGAGTTTTCCGGTATTATCGGCAGCGGTCATTTGATCGTTCAAATAGTTAAACGCATCCACGCCCGAACCGACGCCGTCTTTTGATAGGTTTATTATCTGATACTTTGAAAAATAATCGTCCTTCAAAAGCAAATCTTCCATAGCCTTGCATGACAAAACATTTGGCATAAGCCACAAAG
>CAVEYH010000118.1:1870-3104 GCA_963620055.1 bacterium
CCTTTAATTATGTTGAGCCACGTTTTTACTTCATCCTCATAGATAAACGTACATGGTTCGTTTGGATTTTCCCCTTGACGTGTGGCAAAAAACGCATTAAGCGAAAAATACTTTTTGCCGAGCAATTTATCGTTAGACCACACCGTCTGAGTAAGATTGCCAAAAAGTGCAGCCATGTTGTAGCCGAATATTCGCATATCCGGAAAATGCTCGTAATCTTTGTTTACAACACTAAAATCATTGTTTACACTTTTGGGATATTTGTTTCTTTGCTCGTCAAAGTAAGAGTAAGTAAACGATGACGACTCGTTAAACTCACCGCGTTCTAATGCTTTAAACGGTGTTCCCGAAAGACAAATCGTCTTTTGAGTGTTTATCTTAAATCTCTCGATAATGTCTTTTGTCTTTGATAGCTCGTCTTGATAACTTGCATCCAAGTCCTCGCTCTTTTCCTCTTTGACTTTGATTGTTCCTTGTGTGCGACTGTTCCATGCCCCGAAATGATATTCGTCAAGTACAACTAAATCCCAATCGATTTCTTGCAGCTGCTTTATCTTGGCTTTTACTTTTGCATCCTTGTCTTTACCGAGATAGTTTTGTAGTGACAAAAACATAACAAACGGATCGTAGATAAAATTGAGTAAAAAATCATCACGTCTAAGGTTAGCATCCGTAAAATATCTGTACTCTTTCTTTATGTGCGACAAATCTTCCTTCCAGCTCGATTCTACCGCCGGAATAAACGTAAGTATCAATATCTTTTTGAGATTTTCTTCCTCGCAAAACTTGTAAGTAGTGTAAGACTTGCCGAAACGCATCTTGCAGTTAAGCAAAAATCTACCGCGCGGATTTTCGTTAAAGTATGTTTTTAACGCATCAATGCATTTCCGTTGTTCGTCTCTCGGCTCAAATATCTCTTTATGTTCGTCTCTGTGCCTAACTTTGTTAAATGTCTCCACAAGCTCGTCAACAGGCACATTTGTAAACCATTCTTGCTCTTTTTCGGTAATGCCCGCATAAGCCGATTTTATCGCATCATGCACATAGTAATCTTTGAAAGATTCGTTTTTTGCATCCAAACAAATGCCCCAATAGACGACTTCTCGCACATACCCATACTTTTCGTATTGCTCGTTTGAGAGTGCAAGCTCATGCTTTTGATTGTTTATTCTCGATTTCAACGCATGCCAAAAAGTTTCATCTATCTTGCACTTGGTCATTCCCACTTTTACGC
>CAVEYH010000119.1:0-3037 GCA_963620055.1 bacterium
CTTTTAAACGTATTAAATTATGTCCGCTTCAACCTCTTATATTCTTATACATAGGTCCATAAGCTGCGCAAGCACGATAGTCTTGCCCTTCCTTATCCATTCCGAATGCGTTCCACGCTGCCGGACGGTAAATATCCGCTTCGTCCACGTTGTGCATGCAAACGGGAATACGGAGCATCGAACACATCGTGATTAAATCCGCACCTATATGCCCGTAGGAAATCGCTCCGTGGTTCGCTCCCCAGTTGTTCATTACGTCGTAAGCCGATTTAAACGAACCATTCCCCGTCACTCTCGGCGCAAACCACGTGCAAGGCCACGTATAGTCCGTTCTCTTCCACAGTTTGTCCGTTATCTCGTTGGGAAGTTTAACTGTCCAGCCCTCGACTATCTGCAATACCGGGCCTAAGCCCTTTATAAGGTTTAATCTTATCATAGTCGCCGGCATTTCCGCGCGGGTTACGAATCTCGAGGAATAACCGCCACCACGGAAATATCCTAAATCCGCGTAAGGCCAGGTCGTGGCGTTCATCATGGTATCTATATCCTTGTCCGTAACTTCCCACCACTTCTTCATGGTAGCGTTTCCGTTCTCGTCTTTGACTTCACCGCAAGCATCCACACAGCACGCACCCGAGTTTATCAAATGAATAAATCCGCCAGCTTCCTTGGCTTTGCCAACGATCTCGTATCCGGTAACACGTTTGACCGCGTCGCCCGACCAATAAGTACGGACGTCAGCAAACATTTGCGCTCTGCCTGTAAGCAGTTTCATGAACAGCATACTCGTAGCGTTTAGCGTGTCATTCTCCGTGCCGAGTATATACGGTTCTCTCGCTCCGTTCCAGTCAAACGACGAATTTAAGATGCTCTCAGGGAAATCGCAATTCGGGTAAAAGTCCGTCCACTGGCGCTGTCCCTGAAAACCTCCAACGATCGCGTTGTGTCCAACCTTTTCTTCTTCTCTGCCCTCGGGCAAGTTTTTGTTCCCGTTGAACAGATCTTTTATTATACACGCCATCTTTGCCGTGAACTCCCAATCTTTTTCTTTCTCGGCGAGCGTTTTTTGCATTTCTTTCGGATTCTTGTCGAAGTCTGGACGGCACTTTTCTTTAATCCATTTTAGGGCTTTTTTATACTCGTTCTCGTCATAAATCCCTTCGGTCATTCTGCGGATAATCTCCACTTCGTCCACAGACTCTACTCGCATACCGAGGTACTCCTCGAAAAACTCGGGAGAAATAATCGAACCGCCTATACCCATGGTGACCGAGCCTATCTGCAGATATGACTTGCCACGCATGGTTGCGACCGCAACTGCCGCGCGGGCAAAACGCAGGATCTTTTCGCTGACGTCCGCAGGGATAGTAGCATCGTCCGCTTCCTGTACTTCGTGACCATAGATACCAAACGTAGGTAAGCCTTTTTGTGCGTGAGTAGCTAGAACGGAAGCGAGGTACACTGCCCCAGGTCGTTCGGTGCCGTTAAACCCCCACACCGCTTTGATAGTCATTGGGTCCATATCCATAGTTTCTGCGCCATAGCACCAGCACGGCGTGACGGTGAGTGTGATATCTACGCCTGATTTTTTGAACTTATCCGCGCAAGCCGCCGCTTCCGCTACTCTGCCGATCGTCGTGTCTGCAATTATGACTTTCGCATGTTCGCCGTTCGAGTAGTACACGTTATCCTCGATAAGTTTCGCCGCAGCTTTCGCCATATTCATAGTTTGATCCTCAAGATTCTCACGAACCTTAATTTTTCCTCTGCGCCCATCAATCGTGGGTCGAATTCCTATTACCGGATATTCTCCTATCAGTCTGTTATTTGCCATTTTCTTTGCTCCTTTCGTTATTTGATAACGCCTTTTTTTAATATAATATTCGCATAAACCGCTTCTTCGCCGGTAGCGATCACAGCATAAGCCGATTTCACGCGCTCGTAGAATTCAAAACGGTCGATTTGTCCTATTCTCACGTTCTCATCGCGACATTCAGCAATTTTCTTATACTCGTCCCAAATCGTGGGGTTGATTTTGTCCTCGTCACATTCCATCAATCTCATTAAAATGAAATTCGGATCGGAATACGTGTCGAGCGGCAACAGAGTCAACACTGCGTCGAGCATTTCTGCGCCACCTATTCCGTCGGCTCTTATCACGCGTTTGCCGAATGTTTCGGCGGGGAAATTGCCGTCAGCGATGACGATTTCGTCGCCATGTCCCATTTCTGCGAGCGTTTTCAGTAGTTCTGGCGAAACGATTTTAGGTATTTTTTTAAGCATTTTTATCTCCTACAGTATATTTTAAACTTTTTTCCAATGTATAAGTCATGCCGTTTATCGTGACGGAACGCTCTTGATTCGACTTTACCGTAAGCATTGCGAGTACACAGTTTACCGACTTCGCCGAAACGAGCAATCCGCCACGCACACGAAGGTTGCAGAATTCAACCGTGCGGTTTTTTCACTCATCTAGAGACGTTGGAAGCAACTCGATTCAGTCTGTATGGTCTTGAAGAAGCATTTCATGAAGTGCGTCGCAGAAACCGAATAAGCTTTCGAGTGTGATCAGCCGATAGTGAAATCATGTATAACCATAATGCTTGTAGTCACCGTTTAAGTGAAACCCATTATTACCCATGAAACCTCGGCAGAACTACGTAATCCGCTCACCTTCGGCATTACCATTCATTGCCAGTGCATAAAGTGCTACCGACGTAGCGAACGAAAAGCCTGACCAAAGCCATGCACTCAATGCTTCGAGATGCAGAATTGTCTGTTCATAAATGCGCTTGTGTTCGTCAGTGTCGTAGTTTATAAAGCACCTGAGCGCACAAAACATTCTCTTACCCTCGGCAAGTTTAGCTATCGCTTCGGGTTGATCGCCCGTTGGTTTGTATTCTGATACTAGCTCAAATTTGTTTTAAATGGCACTACCTACCTAGTGCATTATATCACAGTCGCACGAAAGTAATCAAGCTTTTAATAAAATATTTATATAATAAAATATGGTGCATAGATCATATCACCTATACAC
>CAVEYH010000120.1:0-1839 GCA_963620055.1 bacterium
GTCATAGACCTCTATATTTGTAGCGTACCAAATATCTGCATTGTGTTCGGCCAATCGTGGCAATAGCTTATCCATAATATCCCAATTGTTATCCATATCAAATTCAAACGAATGTCCCCAAATATAGAATATCGGCAAATAAACCCATGGTTTGGTATTAAAGAACGTGTCAACAAGATTCAGCGCATCGTGATGGTGACAAGTCGGCTTAAGCTCGAACCAATCCTCTTGTGTACCAAAATCGTTGGTCGCATGTGTTGTGCGACAATATTTGATTCCACATGCACGCATAGCATCTGTCACCGCTTTATCATAGGTACCGTACGGATATGCCATGCCAACAACAGGTTTGCCTATAAGATTCTCTAAATTCTCACGATCGCGATACACTTCTCTCATCATCATATCAAGCGGAAGCCGTTCCATAAACGGATGTGAAAGAGTATGACAAGCAATCTCATGACGATTGGAAATGTCTTTTACAAATTGTTCGTCCACATAGTAATTGTCGTCATTTAGATATGCATCTCCCTTGCCGATAACCGATGATATTAAATTAAAAGTACACTTCACGCCATACTTATCGAATTTTTCGACAAGTATCCTATCAAACTTTGCTCCATCGTCATAACTAAACGTAACTGCACGTTTTTTCTCACCGGGAAATAGATTAAAGTTGATCTTCATATTACCAATCCTCCTTGTAACTGATCTTTACATCATCATACAATTCAAAATATTTGCGTTTGTAAACCTCTGCCTCGCGAATCGCTTTTAATTTCTTTTGTTTCTCAATTTCCGCTTTAAGACGTTCTTTTTTTGCAGTTTCCTCATTTTTTTCTGCAGTATTTAAGTTGTTTTCTTCTTTATCGTCCATTATTATATCAGCTCCTCGATTACCGAATCCATAATGTAAAACCCTTTATCCGTGAGTGTTATGTTTCCATTGCTTGCCGTTATTAACCCTAAGCTTACAAGCTTTTTTATTTCGTTACATTTTTCTTTAGCAAGGTCACGATTTGTTAAATTTAAGTATTCCTTTAAGTTAAGACCGGCAACCGTGCGAAGCCGAAGCATTATCGTTTCCGTATGTATATCTTCGGTTGTAAGCGGTTGTGTATCGGGAGTGGCTCCATTGACATATTTCGATATGTTGGAAACATTTGCGATACGTTTGCCATTTACAAGCGAGTGCGCGGCAACACCAAATCCATAATAGTCTGCCCCAGTCCAATACTTTGTATTATGCCTAGCGATCATTCCGTCACGAGCAAAATTACTAACTTCATAACGATAATATCCATATTCGCCGAGACACTCAACCGCCTTATCGTATAGATCGGCTTCTCTATCATCATCAGTCCTATAGCCGGATTTATAAAGAGGGGTACTATCTTCTACTGTAAGCGCATATACCGAAGCATGATTGAGACCAAGTTTATCAAACAGCTTGACAGCATTTACCACATCAGCTTCGTCTTGTCCAGGTAAGCCTATAATTATGTCGCCTGAAACATTCCCAATGCCATACTTATGTACTAAACGCACCGCATTTATAAAATCCGAAACCGTGTGTAATCTACCAATAGATTTTAAGATTTCGTCATTTGCAGACTGCAAACCCATGCTAATTCTATTTACTCCGACTTCTCTACATTCAGTCAAGAATTCAGGTGTAACGGACTCGGGATTTGCCTCTGAAGTAAACTCGATTATGCTACTTAGACCGAACGATTTATTCAAACTATCGACAATTTTTGTAAATCCGCCACGCGGAGTTATCGATGGTGTACCACCGCCAAAATACACTGTTTTGCATTCAAGGCTCGGGTAGAGTGC
>CAVEYH010000120.1:1849-3019 GCA_963620055.1 bacterium
AATAGATTGTGTCGACTTTTGATTTATTGCCTCTTTGCTCTATTTCTGTTTTAAGACGGTAGATATACGCATTTTGCGAGGAAAGATTTTGTGTTGAAACGAATGAACAATAGGCACATTTTTTCTTACAGTACGGAAAGTGAACATATATCCCGACGTTTTTCCCTATAGCGTTTATTGCCGATATATTTTGATCAAGCGGTGACGAGACTTTGTTTTTATCGTTACTTATCAAGTTTTAGCACCGACATAAACGCTTCACTCGGGACTTCGACAGAACCGACTTGGCGCATACGTTTTTTGCCTTCTTTTTGTTTTTCAAGTAGTTTTTTCTTTCTTGTAATATCGCCGCCGTAACACTTTGCAAGCACGTCTTTGCGGAGTGCTTTTACCGTTTCGCGTGCAATAATTTTTGATCCGATTGCAGCCTGAATCGGTATCTCAAACATTTGGCGCGGAATAACTTCCTTTAACTTTTCTGCGATTACTCTACCTCTATTATATGCTTTATCTCTATGCACAATTATGCTGAGTGCATCGCACACTTCGTTATTAAGCATAATGTCTAATTTTACTAGGTCGCTTTGCTTATATCCTTTTAATTCATAATCAAGGCTAGCATAACCTCGAGTGCGAGATTTTAATCCATCAAAAAAGTCATAGACAATTTCATTAAGCGGTATTTCGTAATACATCTTTACACGAGTTTTGTCTAGATATGTCATATCAATATATTCGCCGCGTTTTTCCTGACACAATTCCATAATTGGCCCTATATATTCGGGTGGCGTATAAATGTATGCTTTCACAACAGGCTCTTCAATATGATCGACTTCGGATAGATTGGGTAAATTACTTGGATTTGTAATGGTAAGTACTTCTCCGTCTGTCTTGACCACCTTGTAGTTAACGCCGGGAGCCGTGGTAATTAAATCAAGGTTAAACTCACGCTCTAACCTCTCCTCTATTATTTCCATATGGAGGAGACCTAAAAATCCGCAACGAAAGCCAAAACCGAGCGCGACTGAAACTTCCGGCTCGTAAAACAATGCCGCATCGTTTAATTTTAGACGCTCCAACGCATCTTTTAGATCGTCATACTTTGAACCGTCGACAGGATAAATTCCGCAATATACAACAGGCTGAACAGGTTTATATCCGGGGCATGGC
>CAVEYH010000121.1:0-2973 GCA_963620055.1 bacterium
CTTTAATGGAGAACATCGTGGAAAAAATTGCTGTAATCGACCTAGGGAGCAACACTGCACGCTTGGTGCTTGCCAATGTCCTACCGAACGGACATTTTGTCATATTTGACGAGCTAAAAGAGAGCGTGAGACTCGGACAAGATATGGATCGCGACGGATTCTTAAAGCCGTCACGCGTAGCTCAAGCCGTAAAGACATTGAAAATGTTTAGAAAACTTTGTGACAGCTACAACGTAGACAAAGTTTACGCTTTTGCAACAAACGCAGTGAGAAGAGCAAAGAACCAACGCAGTTTTATAGAAGAAATCAACGCAGTTTGCGGATTTAAATTCAAAGTGCTTACCGAAGAAGAAGAGACAATGCACATTTATCATGGCGTAATCAACTCGCTTGACGTGCCCAAAGCCGTTATTATGGACCTTAGCGGCAGTAGCTTACAACTCATTCAGTACAACCGTCGCAACTTTCTCAACCGTGAGAACTTGCCGTTTGGCACAATCACGCTCAATGATTTATTTAACGATTCGGAATTAAAGCCGGAAGAACAGGCAAAGCAGATTGAAACTTATGTATATGAACAGTTGCAAAAAATTAGCTGGTTAAAAGAACTCGATCCTGACGTGCAGTTTGTTGGTGTTGGCGGATCTTTTAGGAATCTTGCGCGCATTGTAAAGCGTGTCAAACGTTATCCTATTGACATGATTCATAACATGAACGTGTCAAAATCCGATTTTGAATCTGTCTATGATACAATCAAGGTACTTGAACCGGAAAAACGCAACAAGATAAAAGGTCTAAATTCAGACCGCGCCGATATATTTGTAGCCGCACTCTCATCCATAAAAGCATTTTTTGATTCTACCAATTTTGAAAACATCGTTATTTCAGGAGCCGGTATAAGAGAAGGCATTATGTTTAACCATGCAGTACCGTCAACTATGGAAAAACCGCTCAGCGACGTGTTGGGATATTCGGCGTATACACTTATGAGTTATTATGACGTAAATATTCCGCATGCAGAGCAGGTATGCAACCTTGCGATCCAGTTATACAAGCAACTCCGCGTATTGCATAAACTTCCGCGTCAATATGTAAAAGTGCTTCGCATTGCCGCACTTCTTCATGACAGTGGATTAAGAGTAAAATTCTATGATCGCTATCGTCACAGTTTCTACTTTATATTAAATTCTAATCTTTACGGAGTATCGCATCGTGATCTCGTTCTTGCGGCATTTGTAGCGCAAGGTACAAGAAAAGATGAATTTAACGTCAACGAATGGAACAAATATAAAGATTTACTTCGGGAAGAAGACTTGCTTGCGGTCATGCGTCTTAGCGTAATTTTGAGAATAGCCGAAAGTCTCGATCGCTCTATGTCAAATGTTGTAAAGTCACTTAATTGTGACGTGCTTGGCGATTCAGTCATTATGAAAACCGATGTAGACGGTGACGCAACACTTGAAATCAAGGATGCAATGAGTGCCGGTGCAGAGTTTGCTCGTGCATTTAGAAAAAACTTAGAGATTCTATGAAAATAACGCTTGCCAGCGCGTCACCGCGACGGCGTGAGCTTATCGCAAAAATAAAAAATCTTACAGTTGAGATTTTGCCGTCAGGTGCGGACGAAAGTTTAGTCAAGGCATCGTCTCCGCGCAAACTTGCGGAGAATCTTGCTTATGTAAAAGCACAGAGCGTGTTCGATAAGCATGGCGGTATTGTGTTGGGCGCAGATACCATTGTGACGATTGACGGCAAAGTACTCGGGAAGCCTAAAAACGAAGCCGAGGCATGTGAATTTTTGCGATTATTGTCGGGTAGAACTCACGAAGTAATTACCGGCATAGCAATTATGAATAGCGATAAAATGATAATCGGGAGTGAAGTCACTCGCGTTACGTTTAGAAAAATAACCGAACACGAGATAATCGATTATGTGTTGCACGGCAGCCCCATGGATAAGGCTGGCGGATACGGAATCCAAGATGCCGAGGTGATGGCATTCACGGAAAGCATAGACGGAGACAAAGATAATGTAATCGGACTTCCGGTTGCACGTGTAGAAAAAATTTTGGAGGAAAACTTCTGATATGGCTGTTATGGATATTGCCGTCGAGCTAGGTACATCGTTTACTACGATTTACTTATCCGGAGCGGGTATAGTTTTGAAAGAGCCGTCGGTAGTGGCGTTTGTCGAAGATAATAACAAAAAGAAAGTAATTGCCGTAGGTTACAAAGCGGTTGATATGCAGGGTAGCGCGCCTGAGAAAACCAGTGTTGTATGTCCGATTGTCGACGGTTACATCAGCGATACAGAGGCATGCGTAAAAATGCTCACCGAGTTTATAAAACGCATTCTCCCAAGTTACATATTTTTCCCGAAAATTCGTGCAATTATAGCCGTACCTACAGGACTTACTGTTGGTGAACGGAAGGCGTATGAAGATGCATTTCGCGAATCCGGAGTGGCCGAGACAACGCTTGTTGACGGTATTATGGTGTCGGCACTGGGATTTGATTTGCCTATCGACGAACCATGCGGAGGACTTGTTGCAAATATAGGCGGAGGCGTGACCGAAGTCGCACTTATTAGTCTATGTGGCATTATTAGCGGATGTTCTGTAAATGTCGGTGGCAACATGATGGACAATGCACTCGTAGATTTTATTATTGGCAAATACGGACTAAAGATCGGAGCTCGCACCGCTCGCAGAGTCAAAGAAGAGATCGGAAGCCTGTACCCGAACGATATTTCATCGATGGAAGTACGTGGCGTAAACACCAAAACAATGACTCCCGCATCGCTTACGGTGTATGCAACCGATGTGTATGAGGCCCTTTCTCCGTACTATTCACGTATTGCCGAAGCGGTTGAAGGAATACTAAATCTTTGTCCGCCGGAACTTGCGGCAAAGGTGCACGGCTCAGGACTCTATGTATGTGGCGGAGCAGCAAAAATGCCGGGGTTACAGCATC
>CAVEYH010000122.1:0-2930 GCA_963620055.1 bacterium
ATTTACGATCGTGTACGCATACGCGCCCATCTTGGTCTCAAGTTCGGTAAACTTGTTTTCGTTGTCTTGATCGAAGTAAGTTATCATCTTTTCAAGCAACGAGCGATTCGAATCGCTCATGTTATTTACGTGCATTTTTGTATTATAGTAATTTGTGGCGCCGACAGTTTCTACGGAAGACTTGTCAATCACGAACGTAACGATTACTTCGTCGACGGTCAACAAACTCATGTCGGACGACGATCCGTCGAGGTATTGCGCGAGCGAATATCCGTAAGTAACATACATTGTGTCGCTACCGGTCTCTTCGTAGTAGCCTAGCACTCTGCCGAGGTCGGTATCGGGCTTTACTACATACGTCGCAAGGCTCGCATTGTTGAGATTGTCAACCTTAGTCTTTTGGACTTCGTAGTCGTTGTATGAACCGGTCACTCTCGCAATATAAATATTGTCGCCTTCGGTGACCGTGCTCGGCAAGTCGTAAATGCCTTTTAGCACGGTATGGACGTCCGCTCCGCTGAGCGCGATTGTTTCGCTGTTGTATGTCTTTTCTGCGTTTTCGGGGAACAATTGCGAAGACAGTAACGAGAACACGTTCGGCACGGAAAGTTTGCCGTTTTCTATCGTAACTTCGCCCAAAGTCCGACTCATTTGGTCGATTAGGTCGCGCACCGGTTGAGCAAGCTGGTGATCGAGTTCGCCCGTTTGAAACGAAGATGCTCCAACTTTACCGAGTGTAGATAGTAGATCGTCGGTGCGCTCTTTGCCTAGGTCCGCATACTCGATAGCGGGAGCGTCAACATACTTGCTTTCAAGTCCCGGTGTCACGTCGAGTTTTACCAAGACTCCGATTTTGTCACCGACAAGCGACTTGATTATACCGGCAGAACCGAGTAACTCGTCGGTTGATGCCGTAAATCCGACCGTCATGTATCTTCTCTCAATCGTGCGAGTGCCGGTTGTATTGCCATCGTCGTCGGTAAGTGTGAGAACTTCCTCTTCTCCTTTTGTAAGTCCGACAAACTTTAAACTGAGCGATGCGGTGAGCGTATTATCTCCGCTAAACACGTTTTTGGTTTGCTCTGCCATAAGGCGCGCCAGCATCTTGTCTGTAAGGTTAAATCTAAGATCATCGTCCGAGCGATACAAGAACTGTTCGCTTTGGCTATCGGCAGTACCGCCGCCGAGTTTTTCGGTAAGTTTGCCCGAATCGAACAAGCCTTCAAGTTTGATGCCCGTGATCTTGTCACTGGTACCTACACCCATGAGCGCGGCAAGGTCGCTAAACTCCAAATCGACGTATTCGGCAAGCGTAAGAGTGGTAAAGTCTGCAGTCTCCGCCTCGGTGATCTCCGCCTTAATCGTGTACGGATCGGTCTTTAACCTATATAGCGTTTGATTGTTTGATGTAGGCTTTTCACCGTCAAGCAATAGCTCTGACTGTTTATAGACTGCACCGCTTTCATCCGTCCATACGGGATCGAAGTATGTCTTGTCGCCCACGCGATAAAACTCAGTGTGCATCAAATATTTCTTTTCAAACTCTGCGATGAAGCGATCTCCGTAATCGATTGCGGTTGCACCACTCGCAGTCATAGTGTCGCTATCGGTACTATAAACCTCGATTATGCTACCGGCATTGTCTACTTCCCATTTGTTCTCGAATAACAGTTCTTCGTTGTTTTCGAGCATGTTGTCGACATCGGCAGCAATTACGGAAGTGTATGTTTCGGCAAGCTCGACTTTTGTTATATCTTTATCGCTGAATGCCGTTGTTGCAAGTATCGAATACACGTCGAAACGGATTTTACCGTTCGAAACGTTATTGTTTAGATCAAGTGTCTCGTTGATAGTCTCGATTATCGAACCCATGGCATTATTGACAGCATCGGACAAATACTGTTTTGCATCGGTGTTTTCCGCGCCTTGGAGCTTTAAGATTCCGCCGATGAGCTTGTAAATATCGTCCATGCCACTCTCGTCCATTTGGTTAATTAGAACGCTTACACCTAGCGTTTCTGCCGTTTCAAGCGATGCTGTAACAAAAACTTTGTCCGGCAAAAACGATGTAGCTACCCATTGCACCGCTCCGCCCGCACTTTCTAATTGACTTTCAAACAGGCCTTTTAAATTGAGTTTCGCTACGACCGTCACGACAGCATTGCCGTCCGTACTCTTGCTTAGCGTGAGCTGTTCTATCGACAGATAGTCAAGCATTGCATTGTCTTGCTCTGCCATTTTATCATCAAGCAATGTTTTTAATACTGAGAAAAGCTCTCTGTCGGTCACTTCCGCGGTAAAATCGGCTTCATAATTCCCTGCGTAATCATAGTTTGCGACAAACTTGGCACGGATCTTTTCAATATCCATATTGTCACGGCAAATGAGATTTTCGATTGCCGTCTCGGTGTCGCCTTCCTCCGCCGCGTTTCTTATGGCTTTTACCTGAGCTTTTGTGGACGATTCCGTGCTTTCGTCGTCATCGGATTCTGTCATCATGTCGGAGATTGCAGAAAAGCTATCGGCATCGAGTACTCCTTCTTTTAGATATAAACTTTCGCTGACGGAATTATAAAATTTCTGTTCGTCGCCTTCCTGCGGAGCGTTGGTCACGATCTTACTCTCGTCCGTCTTGTACAGTCCGCCGATCACTCCAAACGCATCGGTTAGCGACATGTCAAAGTACTCCTTCATGTACTTGTCGCCAAAGTACCAGCTCACGCCTACACCGGCGCCGATAAGCAACACGAACACAAGGCATATTATCGCGAAACATCCGCAAAAGCCTAACCCTCTTCTCTTTTTCGGCTTGTTATTTTTGGTTTCGTCTTTCATGATAACCTCACATTTCCCGCGATCACTCGCGCACAACAACTTTACTTAACTTTCTATCATAATAACGGATTTGATCCCATTCTACTGATTATATT
>CAVEYH010000123.1:0-2892 GCA_963620055.1 bacterium
TGCTATATCTTCACCAAATTTTTTATGCGACGTGAGTTTGCCACGACGATAATCGTCATTATCCATACATGGAAGGTCATCATGAACAAGTGAATATGTATGCAACAGCTCAACGGCAACGGCAAGTTCTAATGCCACATCGTCAATTTTGCCGGCAAATGATTTATAGGCTTGCAACAAAAGCACAGGCCGAATTCTTTTTCCACCTGAAAATAGACTATACTTCATACTAGATCTTATCTTTTCAGTATAATCGGTCCCATCAAAGATTGCTGTGAGATATGCTTCAAACTTCTCTCGAGTATCATTAAATTCTTTTATATAGTCTGCCATTATTTATTATCGGCAAGAAGCTTATCAACCTCGCCTCTTATGGATGTAATTTTACCTTTATACTCATCAAGAGATACCAAACATTCTTTTGTGAGTGAAACACCTTTTTCAAACAATTGCACGCCCTCTTCAAGAGTCAATTCACTGCTTTCTAATTGTTTTACAATATTTTCGAGTTCTTTAATCGAATTTTCGTAATTCATTTTTAACTCTCCTTTAATTCTGTAGATGTAACCTTCGAATTAATAATACCATCGGCAAACACTGTCTGTATATCTTCACCAATAGAAATATCACAAGCCGAAGATACGCACCTACCGTCATGACATACCTTTGCATACCCTCTTGATATTATTCCAAGCGGACTAACTGCGTCAAGACGTCCTGCAAGCAATGCTAAATCATTTTCGTTCTTAGTATATTTTTTTTCAACTTCTGCCCAGCATCTATTAATTAGATCCGTAATTGCATGATGAGCATTTTGTGTTTTTTGTTCAGCCAATGAAAAAAGTAGTTTTATTGCATTGTTGAGCCTAAGCTTTCCGCTGTAAAGTGTGGAAAATGCATCATCTGTAAGCTTTTTTGCTACATAACAAATTCTCGAACGGTTCTTAGCATATATAATTGCGATGGCATTATTCATTCTTGATAGTACGTCATAAAAATTTTTAATAAATGCCTCGTTTACTCTACACACATTTTCACCGGCAATTGACGGAGTTCCTGCCCTTATCGATGCAGCATAATCACATAAAGTATAGTCAACTTGGTGACCTATAGCGGAAATCACAGGCTTTGGCGAATTAGCAACAGCTCTCGTTACAATTTCCGCGTTAAACACATCAAGATCAGTATTTGATCCACCTCCGCGCGCTACAACAATTATATCACAGTCACCCGCACCGGCTTCACTAACAGCATCTGCAATTTCTGTTTCAGCACCATTACCTTGTACTTTTACATGATATAAAACAACATCAATATATGCGTGTTTTTTTCTTATTACCGATATAAAATCATGAATTACCGCCCCAGTTTCACTAGTAACAATTGCCACTTTGTGTATAAAATTTGGAATCGGTGGATGGTTATCAAATAATCCTTCAGCAGCAAGCTTATCATGCAATTCGATTATTTTACGTTTAAGTATGCCTTCACCAAACGGCTCTATATTTTTTGCGCGGAACGATACTCGATTACCTTTAACATAGTAGTCTACAGAACCAACTACCGTAACAGTATCTCCAATCGATGGGATAAAGCCACCACCAAATCGAACACACCGCAGGATGCTATCTTCGTCTTTCAGTGTAAAATATAAATTCCCTCCGGAATTCGAACATTCATAAACTTCACCAAAAACAGCAATGTTTTTCAATATCAGTTCATCATCAAAAACACCTTTGATATAGCTATTTAGTTGAGTGACAGAAAGTTTATTGTCCTTTTCCAAGATAAGCCGCCTTAACGGTGTTTTTTAATAACATAGTGATTGTCATAGGACCTACACCACCGGGAACCGGAGTAATATAAGTTGCTTTTTCTGCCGCAGTAGCATATTCAACGTCACCATACAATTTTTGATCTTCGCGATTCATTCCGACATCAATTACTACAGCGCCGGGCTTAACCATATCACCGGTTATAAATTCTTTCTTACCTATTGCAACTACAAGTATATCAGCAGTACGCGTATAATCAGCAAGATTTTGAGTTCTAGAGTGACACACTGTAACTGTCGCATTCTCTCTAAGTAACATGAGTGCAACAGGTTTTCCGACAATATTACTTCTACCAACTACTACGGCATGTTTCCCGGAAATAGTAATACCTGTACTTTTTATAAGTTCAATTATTCCGGACGGTGTACATGCAGCAAGACACGGTTTTCCAAGTAGAAGATTCCCGGCATTTACCGCATGAAATCCATCAACATCTTTACTCGGTGATATTTTTCCCAACACTGCCTTTTCGTCAACTCCTGCCGGTAATGGTAATTGGACCAAAAGTCCGTCTACATTATCATCTACATTAAGCGTTTCGATTAGTTCGATCAGCTCCTTTGTCGTAACAGAGTTAGGTAAATAATACTCCATTGACTTCACTCCGTTTTCTTCGCATGCTTTGATTTTGTTACGAACATAAATTTTACTTGCTGGATCTTCACCTGCAAGTATAACAGCTAATCCAATCTTTCTGCCATATTTTTTCTCAAATTCTTCCGCTTCAACCTTTATCTCATCACGAAATTTAGATGAAAGAAGCTTGCCGTCAATCTTCATTGCGCTCATTTAATATACTCTCCTTATCCTTTATCACAGAAGCTAAAACCCCATTTATAAACGCAGGACTATTATCTGTAGAATATGTCTTTGCAAGCTCTACCGCCTCATTTACAGAAACCTTATCTGGAACATCGACCAAGAATAAAATTTCATAGGACGCGATAAGAAGAATTGCCAAATCTATCTTGTAAATGCGTTCGAGCGCAAAACCGCGAGCATACTTTGCAATTGTCTTTGATAAAAAGACTTTCTCATCAAGCACACCATTTGCAAG
>CAVEYH010000124.1:0-2840 GCA_963620055.1 bacterium
ATATATACACTAAAATATGCATAAAAACAAATAATTATAATTTTTCTTGAATATTTATGCAAAAACGCTTGACTTACGAAAATCGGTCTGTTATAATGTGCCCATAATCTACGAGGGCAACACTCATAGGTCAGTAGAGAACATAAGATTCTCGCAAAACAAATCTGTAATAAATTTTCAAAGGAGAAAATAAAAAATGAAAAAGGCAATCGGATTATTAGTAGGCGTAATGCTCACCATAGTATCGGCGTTCTCGCTGGTCGGGTGTGGATCAACATCTAACAGTTATCTTGTTGAGAGTGGTAAATTTACCGTTGTAACGAACTGCCCGTTCGGTATGTACGAATATCTCGGTGACGACGGCAAGGCATACGGCATCGATATCGAGCTTGCCGGACTGTTTGCAAAGCAAGAAGGACTCGAGCTTGTAGTAAAGAACATTGAGTTTGACTCGATCTTCTCTGAGATCGAAGGCGGCAAGGCAGATGCGGGCATGGCAGGCATCACCGTTTCCGAGGATAGAAAGAAGACTTTCGATTTTTCGGATACTTACGCAAAGGCATCGCAAAAACTCATCGTTTTAGACAGTAACAACGATTTTGACGGCAAGACAACGGTAGTGGAAGTCGAAGCAGTGCTTAGCGGATTGACCGGCAAAAATGTTGGTTACCAGACTGGTACGACGGGTGGTATGTATATAGACGGCGACGAAGATTTCGGTTACGACGGATTTGCGAATATCGACGGCAAAGGTTATGATACCGCAGTTACCGCCATTCAGGATATGAAGGCAGGCAACCTCTATGCGGTAGTAGTTGACGAAGGCCCTGCAGCTGCACTTGTCAGTTCGATCGAAGATGTCAAGGTTATCGACGTAAAACTTACCGACGAAGATTATGCGTTCCTTATCAAAAAGGGCAACAGTGAACTTCAGGAAAAGTTCAATACATTCCTTAAAAAGGTTAAAGAAGACGGCACCTATGCTGAAATCGAAGCAAAGTACTACGAAGGCAAAGGTACAAAGACCGGTTACGAAGTAGCTGCTAACTAATCGAATTTGTATATTGTAGGCACAATTTGCAGAATGAATACGAAGAGTTTTCCGTCCGTAGTGGCGGAAAACCTTTTCGTGTATTACGGAGAAAATAAATGAATTGGCAAGTAAAATGGAATGTCTTTTGGGAAACAATGTCAAATCCGAAGTGGACGCGGCTGTTTTTCATGGGATTGCGCAACACGGTACTTATAGCAGTTTGCGGCCTACTGATTGGCATAGCGATCGGTACGCTTATCGCGATAGTAAAAGTTGCCCCGAAGTATAAACGTATTATGCGCATACTAGACAGAATTTGTTCGGTATATGTTGCCATTTTCCGCGGAACACCTATGGTTGTACAGCTCCTTATTGCGTACTATGTTTTGATACCGGCACTAGGTATACGCGGAGCAGACGCAATGCGAGTCGGAATAACGGTATTTGGGATGAATAGTGGTGCGTATGTGTCTGAAATTATGCGCGGAGGCATCAATTCCGTAGACCGCGGACAACTCGACGCAGGACGAGCACTAGGACTAACGTATAGCACCAGTATGCTAAAAATCGTCATACCGCAAGCGATAAAAAATATTTTGCCCACACTTGGTAACGAGTTTATAACACTTATCAAGGAAACGTCCGTCGTCAGTTTCATTACGGTTTACGACCTATACACGGTTATGCGTGCGATCGGTAACAAAAACTATGAATTCATTATTCCATACCTATTCATGGCGGTTGTATACATAGTGCTTGTATTACTAATTACATTGGTTGTAAAACTTATGGAAAAAGCGTTTTCAAAGAGTGACAGCAGAAGAGGTGCATAATGACAGACGAAATCAAAAAGAATACCGCGGAAAATTCTTGTGCGGTCTGCGAAAATAAATCCACAGAAAATTGTGAGGGCTGTTCCCATAGTTTTACCGAGTTTGAAGACGTCGGTAAAAGTGATGAAGTGCTGTTGTCGGTCCACAACTTAAAGAAGAGTTTTGACGGTAACGAAGTGTTAAAAGGCGTAAACCTAGAGGTTAGCAACGGCGAAAAAATAGTGATTCTAGGTCCTAGCGGTTGTGGTAAATCAACGTTTTTACGCTGTCTTAACTGTATGGAAGACCCTTCGGACGGTTCGATCTATTTTGAAAGCGAAGATCTTGCGGATTTGCGTGTAAATATCAATGTTCACCGTCAAAAAATAGGCATGGTTTTCCAAAACTTTAACCTTTTTAATAATCTTACTGTGCTAAAAAACATCACGCTTGCCCCCGTTCATATAGCAAAAGTCAAACTTGCAAAAGCAAAATCGATAAACTTTTGGCGAAAGATCGGTAATCTTTTTAGATCCGCAAAGAATAAAAAACCGCTTGTAGAAGAGGGTAAATCTATAAAAGAAATCAAAGCCGATGCCGAAGCAAAAGCGCACAAGCTACTTGAAAGAATCGGCCTTGACGAAAAAGCAAACGTCTATCCGTCCACACTGTCAGGTGGTCAAAAACAGCGTATCGCAATCGTGCGCGCGCTAGCCATGGAACCGAAAGTCATGCTGTTCGACGAGCCGACCAGCGCACTCGATCCCGAAATGGTAGGCGAGGTCCTTGACCTCATGAAACAG
Organism: bacterium; assembly: GCA_963620055.1. GTDB lineage: Bacteria > Bacillota > Clostridia > Christensenellales > Pumilibacteraceae > UBA10677. Next base: position 2,649 of record CAVEYH010000124.1, read on the forward strand.
CTTGCCGACGACGGCATGACGATGGTCATCGTCACTCACGAAATGGGATTCGCACGAGAAGTTGCCACGCGCGTGTTATTCATGGACGGAGGCGTGATCGCGGAAGAAAATACACCCGAACAATTTTTTGCCAATCCACAATCTCCCAGATTAAAAGAATTTTTGTCGAAAGTCCTATAAAAACTATATAAC
>CAVEYH010000125.1:0-393 GCA_963620055.1 bacterium
AACGGGCTTGTCTACACTATCGTCTAACGTAACAAAATCACCGACAAGAATTTCTCCGTTACGTTTAAGTTTGCCTCTTGCAGATGCCTCAACGGTTTGTCCGTTTCGTTCAATTATAAACTTATCGGACTTATGTTCGACAACCCTATATTCGATATCAACCATGTTTTTCACCATCAATATAACTTCGTCTTAATTGTCCACATGCTCCTCCGATATCTGCTCCCTTTGATTTGCGAATTGATGCACTGACTCCCATTTCGGTCAACTTATGTAAAAAGTGTTCACCCTCTTCACGAGTACAACCTTTTAAGTTCTTTTCTTTTACCGGATTCAATGGAATAAGATTTACATGTGATGGAAATCCTTTTGTGAGTTCGCTTAGTCTAACAG
>CAVEYH010000125.1:403-2815 GCA_963620055.1 bacterium
CTCCCCATAAGTACAATATTTGTCACGGCGCGTTTATCCTTTGTTCCGCCGGCGTCGCGATTAACACATAAAACTTGCGATAATATTTCACCTGCCGTCAAATTCCTTACAAGTCCACCTATACCTGAGGCGCAAAAAGCACACCCCATACGACAACCAACCTGCGTCGACACACACAGTGTATTGCCATAATTTTGCTTCATAAACGCACCTTCGATTATGTTGCCGTCACTGAGCTTATACAAATACTTTATGGTACCATCGCGCGAAACTAGTTTCTTCACGATATCAAGTGCACGGTCACGATATTTTTCGCACAGTTGTTCTTTTAATTTTTTCGGAAGTGAAGTCATCTCATCATACGAGCTAAACGTTGTTATTCCATCGTACAACTGTCCGACTCGATAGCTCGGTACGGAGTAATCGCTACTTAGAATCTCGGCCAAGTCACTCTTTGTGTAATCTGCAAGATTTGTCATATTATCTCCTCCTAAGCTTGGCTACAAAAAATCCGTCACAATTATTCCTATGCGGATAAAGTCTAATATAGCCATCATCGTCCGCAATAGTCTTGTCGCATCCTGCCGTTATCTTTTCAAACTTCGGATTATTGATTAAGAATCTATTCACAATATCTTCGTTTTCTTCCTTGAATATTGTGCACGTAGAATAACAAAGCGTTCCTTGAGGCTTAACATACCGACATGCTGTAGAAATTATCTTATATTGAAGTTCTTTAAGTGAATCTATATCTTCTTCTCTACGATTCAACATAACATCCGGTTTGTTCTTAATAACACCGATTCCGCTACAAGGCACATCGCAAACAACAAGATCAAATTTTTCTTCAAATGATGGCATAAATACAGCTGCATCATTTACAAGCGCTTTAACTTTTTCGCCGGCTTTTTTTGCATATGATTTGATTAATTCAACACGGTGCGGGTAAATATCGCAGGCAAGAACGACAGCGTCTAAAAGCGAAGCTAAATATACCGACTTACCACCCGGAGCAGCACAAAGATCAAGCACCTTAATTCCCTTATCGAGTCCACTAGCGTAACATTCGGCAGCAAGCGCACTTGCAAGCGATTGCACAAAATACAACGACGGATTAAGATTTTTCAGTTCCCCATAACCAACAAAAAAACCACAAGAACTCTCCTCCGCCGACGGCACGAGTAAACGAAAATCGGCCTTGCTTATTTCCTTTTCATTAACGCGAATATGCGTCTTATCAGTGAGCTTCATAGAAAGAAAATCACGAGCAAAATCGTAGCCATACTCACTGATTATCTTTCGCACAATCCATTCCGGAACAGAATAATTTACAGATAATTCAATCGCCTTATTTCTAGTTTCAATCGGCAATTTTACTTCATCGGATGAACGAAGCACTGCATTGACAAAACCTGCGAGTTCACGCTTGCCAAGCTTTTTGATAAGTTCTGTCTGTGTGTTCACAACCGCATATGCCGGTTCGTTCATATACCTTAGCATGTATATGCCAATTTTTATTACGATGCATACAATAGTTTTGGGGCGTTTTTGTGTAAGCTTTGAAATAATGTAATCAAGTTGAACAGATTTATCAAGGACTCCGTAAAAAAGGCGTGAGACATACCCACGATCACGATCATCGGCTAGTGCACGAAGTTCGTGATTTAATTCTATCGACGAATATGCTCCGCCATAGACTTTTGTAAGCAACTTTGCAACTATTAAATTTCTTTCGGCCGTTTTCATCTATTAACACCAAACTTATCCAGATGCTCACCAAGCTGAATATGTACACCATTAAGAAAATCAACCGTTTTCATTCTTTTTTTGCCACTTGCCTGCATCTCGGTAATCGCAAGTGCCCCTTTACCGCATGCCACGACAAGATTATTTTTAGCAGCTTCTACTATTGACCCAGGTTCTTTATCATAATCTTTTGCAACCTCTGCACGATATATTTTTAACGATTCATTACGAAAATTGCATATACCATAACCGAATCCGCGAATAATGTTCCTTAAGTCTTCGGCAGAATTATTAAAATCAAGATATGCCTCTTCCTTTTTTAACGGTGGTGCATTTGAGGCAGTCGCATTATCTTGTGGCACCGGCATAATTGCACCGTTTACATATTTGTCCAACGTTTCTATAAGTAATTTAGCTCCGATTGTCGATAATTTTTCATATAGACTGTCAACATAATCTTCGTCATCTATTGCGATTTTTTCGACTGCCAATATTGCTCCGGTGTCCATTCCTATATCTGTTTTCATTATAGTAACACCGGTTTCTTTTTCCCCGTTTATTAAAGCACGTTGGATAGGCGCACTTCCACGATATTGTGGCAAAATCGAGCCATGTACATTAATTACACCCAACGGCGCAATATCTAAAATCTCCTGCGATAAAATT
>CAVEYH010000126.1:0-1408 GCA_963620055.1 bacterium
CTGGTAGAGTTACTCGGTGAGTTTGATACAATAGTTTTCCCGTACGAGCAAGAGGAAAATCTGTCGTTAAACGAGTTCTTGAACAGTTGTAAAAGAGGAAAAACTGCTATAATAATAGGACCGGAAGGTGGCTTTTCAAAAAACGAAGCTGAAAAAATTCGTTCCGTCTCCGGTGGTAGCGTGACGCTCGGTGAGAGAATTTTGCGCGCTGATACGGCATGCGTTTCCGTTGTATCTGTTGTTATGTATGCGTTTGGTGAGTGGAGAAGGCGAAAATGAAATTTGTTGTATTTTCACTCGGCTGTAGAGTAAATCAATATGAAGGACAGTCTTTAATCAAAGAATTAGAAAATCGTGGATTTGAGGCAACTGACAAACTTGAAAAGGCTGATTATTATATAATAAATACTTGTTCGGTTACCGGCGAGGCTGATAGAAAGTCTCGTCAAACCGTTGCGCGAGTATTAAAGCTTAATCCACAGGCAAGGGTAGCAATTTGTGGATGTAGTGCGCAAAATAATTCAAAACCGTACAAAAATAAGCCAAATGTAACAATTATTGCTGGCACAAGTGGTAAAATGTCGTTAATCGGCAGTATTATGTCAGACATAGTACGGGGTGATTTTGTAAAAGAGCCACCCAAAATTTATGAAGACGACTTGTATGGTGAGCTAACAAAGACTCGTGGATATATCAAGGTGCAAGACGGTTGCGATAATTTTTGTTCGTATTGCATAATACCGTATCTTAGGGGAAGAAGTCGTTCGAGATCGCTTGAAAGTATAATAAATGAAGCTAACGAGATGGCAGAGAAAACTCATGAAATCGTAGTGACGGGTATCAACGTATCCGACTATGGTTCCGACATAGGGCTTACGCTTTACGACCTAGTACATGCACTATCGTCAGTTCGTGCAAGAAAACGCTTTGGATCACTAGAATGTACTGTTGTGGACGAAAAACTTCTTGAAGAAATGAAAAAAGGCGATTGGTGTGATTCGGTTCATTTGTCAATGCAAAGCGGAAGTGATACCGTGCTACGCAGAATGAATAGGAAATATACTTCGGATTTTTTTATTGAGAGGTGCGATCTGATTAAACAATATTTTCCCGATGCAGGCATTACCACCGATGTGATCGTCGGATTTCCGGGTGAAACAGACGAGGAATTTGAAGATACTGTTCGAGTTTGCAAACGTGCCGGTTTTGCGTGGTTACACGTTTTTCCGTACAGCATAAGAAAAGGCACCGTAGCTGCAAAAATGCAACAAGTCGATCCTGAAGTTATGTCACGGCGTGCATCAAGACTTCGTGCCGTCAGTGGCGAACTTAAGACAGATTTTTTAACAAAACAGATAGGCAAAGTAAAGGAAGTTTACGTCGAAGAAAAAGTCGACGGGTATGGAGC
>CAVEYH010000126.1:1418-2800 GCA_963620055.1 bacterium
TTCCGATTATGTTAGAGTTTATTCCGATGCATTGCCGGGAACTTTTACAAAGCAAAAAATTACGTCGCTTTTCCGCGACGGAGTAAAAGGAGAAACAATATAATGAACGATTGTGTATTTTGTAAGATTGAATGCGGTGAGATCCCATCAAAGAAGTTTTATGAGGATGAACTTATGTTTATCATCGCAGACATTGAGCCAAAGGCTGAAAAACATTATCTTATGATCCCTAAAAAACATTATAAGCTTCTATCGGATATGACGAAAGAGGATGCCGATAATTTGGCAAGGTGCTTAAAAAAGTTGTCTGAACTTGCGCCTTCGTTAGGACTTGGCGGTGGTTACCGTCTAGTTATAAATCAGGGCGATGATGCAGGACAGACAGTACATCATTTACATGTCCATGTCCTCGGTGGGCAACAGATGGATTTTCCCAAACTTTAATCGTTGAATTAATTTAGTTAATTTTGCAAATTGTAAACTAGAAATATTACTTTATTAGTTTATATTAATAGAATTATTATTGAATAATTCTTTACAAAAGTAACGGAAAAATTGTTGACAAATGTTTCTTGATTTGTTACAATGACTAAGCTAATCAAGGTTCCGTAGAGAACAAAGGTGGTGTAAACATGTCCGCTATTAAAGTCGGCGAGAACGAGTCTTTGGAGAGCGCGCTCAAGCGTTTTAAGAGAAAGTGCCAAAAAGATAATATTATGGGCGATCTTAGACGTAAGGAGCAGTACGAAAAGCCTTCTGTTCGCAGAAAGAAGAAAGCTGAAGCTGCAAGAAAGCGCATCAAAAACTAACCCACCTTGATTAAATTAAGGTATCAAGAAGTTCCAATGTGTATGTACCGTTGGGGCTTCTTTTTATTTATCTGATTTATATTACACAATTGCGTAAGCGTGAGCTAAAAACCTTGACTAACTAGTACATTTCTTATATACTTTATATTAAAGATTTATGTGATATTATTCAAGTTTAATCGTCTGTTGTATAGATATAAGTTCTCGCAAAAACACATCAAAGGACAGTAGTAATAATGAGTTTTTCTCTCAATTCTCTCAACGAAGAACAATTAAAACCCGCCATACAGACCGAAGGTGCGGTGTTAGTGACCGCAGGTGCCGGTAGCGGTAAAACTAAATTGCTTACACATAGAATTGCGCATATAATCAATGATCTTAATGTGTCGGCATATAATGTACTTGCGATTACGTTTACCAATAAAGCGGCGAACGAAATGCGAGTGCGTCTAGATGCCATGCTTGGAGATAGCGCTAAAGACGTTTGGGTGTTTACGTTCCATGCATTGTGTGTTAGAATGCTTAGAAAATTTATTAAAAATATTGGCTCATATACATCAAGTTTTTCAATAT
>CAVEYH010000127.1:0-1045 GCA_963620055.1 bacterium
TTTTGGAATTATTTTGATCTTGATAGTGATTACAATAAAATAACCGAGACGCTATCATCATTCAGTGAGCTTAGTGCAGCAGTTGAATTTGGTAAGGGAATTAGAATACTTAGACAAGATTTTACAGAAACTGTATTTAGTTTTATTATTTCGGCTAATAATAACATTTTTAGAATAAAAGGTATTATTGAACGTCTTTGCACTAAATATGGTAAAAACATGGGAGAATTTTACGCATTCCCGACAATAAACGAACTTCAAAAAGCAACTATTGACGATTTGAGAAGCTTAGGGCTGGGGTATCGTGCTGAGTACATATATGAAACTTCTCGGTCATTTATTAAAATTAAGGATGAAATTCAGTCGATGGCAGATGCTGAGTCTGCACATAAAGCTTTGCTTCAATTAAATGGGATAGGCCCCAAAGTTGCTGACTGTGTTGTTTTGTTTGGACTTCATTTAACGCGTTCGTATCCTGTAGACACGTGGATATTTAAGGCAAACGCTACATCAACGCTTAATACATCACGAAAAGTTCGCAATTATTTTATAGAGCGTTATGGCAATTATGCAGGATTTGCGCAACAATATATTTTTTATTATACTCGATCGATACAAGTGAAAAATAAGCGTAATGACAAAAAGTCTACATAATAGTATTTTTTATAATTAAGTTATTTTATTTGTAGCACAAAAGGTATTATAAAACTTTTGCAATTTGATAAAATATATGCTATAATTATTTTATTATAGTTAGCACAGTTTTATATGTTGGAAGTGCAAAAAATTAACAACAGGAACTGATGATAAAAAGTATAAGTCGGTTGGATATTAAAGAGAATATGACGCAAAGCATACCGATAACAACTGAATCATTAATAAAGCTTTTTGGCTCTCTTGACGAAAATGCAATTGCTATTGAAAATCGTCTTGACGTATCATTGAGACCATTTGACAGTGTTCTTAAAATCGTTGGTAATGATGAAGTGAATGTTGAGAGGACAAAAGATCTTATAAAAAATTTGCTAACGCTTATCGGTAAAGG
>CAVEYH010000127.1:1055-2701 GCA_963620055.1 bacterium
GTAAAGGTGTCGAACTTACACGTGAAAGAATTTCATCTGCAATTGACTTAGCTCTTATGGATAAACAAGATGAAATAATATCACTGTCCACGGATGTTGTAGCTGTAACGGTAAAAGGTAAGTATATTCGTTGTAGAACACTTGGTCAACGTGCCTATGTATCTGCAATTCGAAAAAATACACTTACATTTGCTATTGGGCCTGCCGGTACTGGTAAGACATATCTTGCGGTTGCGATGGCTGTTGCTGCATATAAGTCAGGATCCGTTGATAAAATTATTCTTACACGTCCTGCAATTGAAGCGGGTGAAAAACTTGGCTTTTTACCTGGTGATCTTCAAACAAAAGTTGATCCGTACCTTAGGCCGTTATATGATGCTCTCATGGAATTATTTGGAGTTGATAAGTATTCTACACTTATTGAACGAGGCATAATAGAAATAGCACCTTTAGCATATATGCGTGGTAGAACACTTTCAAATGCGTTTATCATTCTTGATGAGGCACAAAATGCTACTAACGAGCAAATGAAGATGTTTTTGACTCGTTTTGGAGACGGGAGTAAGGTTGTTGTAAACGGAGATCTTACGCAGGTAGATTTACCTAAAAATGTTAGTGGTGGATTAAGCCGTGCAGTGGATATATTAAAAGGTCTTGATGGTATTGGCGTTTGCATACTTACTGAAAAAGATGTTGTAAGGCATGAACTTGTACAACGCATTGTGCTTGCTTATGCGGCATGGGAGAAAGAAGATAATGGAAAGAAAGGTTGATACAAAAGCATTTTTGAGAGCTGCGTTGATATTTTTAGGAATGTTTTTGCTTATACTGGTAAGCATTTTTGTTAAATATCGTATTTATGGCTCTTTTACTGATGGAGAGAAAAGAAGTACGCTATATGTGGCATGTGCCGGTAGTGGAATAAGCATTTTATTGCTTTTGTTGTCGCTTTTTACATATTTCATCTATTCTAGACAAAAGCTTATTGAAAAGACTAAAAAACTTGCTGCAATTTGTACGGCGGTTTCGCTTTCTTGTATTGTTAACATTAGTCTTTCCGCGTTGGGATTATTTTATATGCCAATGGCGTTTACATCATATATTTTAGTACCGCTTGCCGATAGACGTGATGTATTTGTTGCAAATTTAGTTTCAAATCTTGTAGTTTCCGTATCACTTATGTTTGAATCTATCATGGGCACAAAGGTTGAAATGCTTAGTGTAGTAGTCATGATGATGATTGGTATATGTACCGGCTCTATCGTCGCTTATGCAATGTCGAATACCGTTAAGCGTGTAACATATGTGCTGAAAGGTATTTGTGTCGGTGGGGTAACAATGTTGCTTTTATTCCTTTCGTCACTTATAATTCAATCGTTTAGCTTCGTTAATATTGCCGGTTTTCTTTGCATTTCAGCGTTTGGTCAAGTGTTAGTTGGAATGTTGCTTCAACCGATTTTCGAAAGCGTATTCAACATTATAACAAACACCAAGCTCAACGAATTAACTGACAATAACGCACCACTTATAAAAATGTTGATAAATGATGCGTTGGGGACTTTCAACCATTCGTTGGCAGTTGCAAGTTTTGCTGAGGTTTGTGCATTGCGTATAGGTGAAAATCCGTATTTGGCAAAAGCATGTGC
>CAVEYH010000128.1:0-2697 GCA_963620055.1 bacterium
GTTGTTTCTAATCCTTGCCATTATTCTATCGTATCTTTGTTGCCCTCATCCTTAACACTGTCGGGAGCGGAATAATCATCGATATTGCCCTCAACGCTAGTTTCGCAATTGACATTTTGAGTATCGGCATTTTCGGTTATCGTATTATCGATATTATCACTAGTATTAGTTATATCATTGTCGATATTTTCTATAGAATTACTATTTGCGTCTTCGAAAATATCCGTTTCGTCATTTGTTTCTACGTCGTTAAAGCTGTCATCACCATGAAAAAGAACAAGGGAAGCGGTGTAGTTGTCGTTCGTTTCGGGTGCGCGAGTGAGCAAAATCTCTTCCATGTTAGTCAGCATGGTTTTAGCATCCGTGTCGTCGCTAATTATATTTTCCATATCTGATTCAAAGACAAACTCCCAAAATCCGTCCGTGCAAATGAGCAGTGCATCGTTTTCTGCCATCCCGTTATAAATTTTGAAATCGGGTTGCACAAAGTAATCCGAGCCAATCACTCTCGTGAGTTTATTTTGATCTTTGTGTGTGCGAATATTGTCATAAGTTATCTCACCGCGATCGGCAGCGAGCCTAGCCAATGAATGATCTTTCGAGAAAAACTCGATTTTTCCGTCACGGAAGAAGTAAATTCTTGTATCACCCGTATGCGCGCAAATGAGCTTATCGTCATGTACGATCGCAACGGATAGAGTAGTGCAACATTGTCTAAGCTCGGGCGATTCGGATTTTACTTTTTGAATAGCTACATGCGCAAACTTAAATAGCTTGTTCATAAACGCACCGGAAAAAATCTCGTCTCCGTGGCTAACGGCTTTTCTAAAATACTTCATTACGGCCCTAACCGCAGTTTCTCCGGCGAATTCACTGCCGTGATATGCGCCCAGTCCGTCGGCTACGGCGATGCAAATAGTATCATTGGAGACAGCATAATCCGTGTAATCCTGATTGCACTGTCTTCCGCCTTTTTTGCTTATTGAAGCAACGTTCATAATTTTTCTCCCGAAGTTTTTCTACGGTATTGTCGTAATTTTTTTTATTATACAACGGATGGCGGAATTTATCAAGCGTTTACGGGTTAAAGGGCTAATTCACCATATGTACTAATAATAAAAAATCCCCGTTCTCAGACAAGAGAATGGGGACAGCATCAATAAAATGCAATTATCTGTATAGATTTTGTTCGCGATCCGGACCTACTCCGACCATAGCGATCTGACAACCAACTTCTTGTTCGATGCGCTCGATATACGCCTTAGCATTTTTAGGCAACTCGTCAAATGACTTCGCGTGAGTAATATCCTCGGTCCAACCGGGCATCTCGATATAAATAGGCTCGCATCCCTCCAGTTCCGAAATATCGGTAGGGAAGTCGTACACGGTTTCTCCGTTCTTTTTATAAGCCACGCAAATTTTCAGTGTCTTGATACCTGTCAAAGTATCGAGCTTGTTTATTGCCAGCTTGGTTAAGCCGTTTACACGCACCGAAAACTTCAAAATAACGGTGTCCAGCCATCCACAACGACGAGCTCTGCCGGTGGTTACGCCATATTCCGCGCCGACCTGACGAATGTAATCACCCGTTTCGTCGTTTAACTCGGTCGGGAAAGGACCTTTGCCGACACGAGTCGTATAAGCTTTACCTACGCCGATAACGTCGTCAATAAGTGTCGGTCCTATGCCGGAGCCTTCGCAGAAACCGCCGGCTGTCGGGTGCGAGCTGGTTACGAACGGATAAGTACCCACATCCAAATCGAGCAAAGTGCCTTGCGCGCCCTCAAACAATACGTTCTTGCCGGCTTTGATAGCGTTATATACGAGTACGGAAGTATCCGTCACAAACGGCGCAAGACGTTTTGCATATTCGCAATAGTCGTTATAAGTGGATTCAAAATCAATAGGTTCACCACCATAAACGGCCGTGATTATCTTGTTTTTCACTTCGATGTTCTTTTTTAGTTTTTCGCGGAAAACTTCGGGTTTAATGAGATCGCACATACGGATGCCGATACGTTCGGCTTTATCCATGTAGCACGGTCCGATTCCGTTTTTAGTGGTACCGATATCTTCTTTACCGCGAGCGATCTCGCTTAGCTTGTCGATCTCGATATGATATGGAAGAATAACGTGAGCGCGCGCATCGATTTTAAGATTATTCATGGAAACACCGCGCGAAGTGAGGTCATCCATTTCTTTTAGAATGACGGCAGGAGAAATGACTGTGCCGTTACCTACTACACAAACGGTTTCGGGATACAAAATACCGCTAGGGATGAGACGTAGTTTATACGTCGAATTGCCGTAAACTACGGTGTGCCCCGCGTTACTACCGCCTTGTGCGCGAACTACCACATCCGCCTGAGCGGCAAGTATATCGATAGTTTTGCCTTTTCCTTCGTCGCCCCATTGTGCGCCGATTAGTGCTGTTGCAGACATTATGAGTGCCACCTCCGAAAAACATACGGGCAAATAACAAGCCCGCTACTTATTATACAATTTTGCTTTACATTTGTCAAAGATAAAATCACCGTAAACACAAAATCACAAATTATTTATCGGTTTATTGTTTAGGTAGACGATGAATGGTAATTTTACACAACACATCACGAAATTGAGCACAAGTTTTTTGTAGTTATTGTTCAATTTTTATAGTGCACAGATTGACAAAACTATATGCAAATTGTATAATAA
>CAVEYH010000129.1:0-644 GCA_963620055.1 bacterium
GTGCTCGAAGGTAGTGTATTTGTAGGCGGAGCGGCCGTTCAGTGGTTGCGTGACGGGCTAAAACTCGTTTCGTCCGCATCCGAGACCGAATCGCTTGCTCGCTCGGTAACCGACACCGACGGCGTGTATTTTGTGCCGGCGTTTGTAGGACTCGGCGCACCGCATTGGGATGCGGAGGCACGCGGACTCATAACGGGAATAACTCGCGGAACCACGCGCGAGCATATTGTGCGCGCAACACTGGAGGCGATCGCATATCAGGTTTTTGACGTTCTCCATGCTATGAAACGTGATCTCAAGGCCGAAGTAAGCGCGATAAACGTTGACGGCGGAGCGAGCGCGAACAACTTTTTGATGCAATTCCAAGCAGACATTTCCGCTTGCACGGTACGTCGTCCCGAGACGATAGAAACCACGGCACTGGGCGCAGCATACCTAGCGGGGCTTGCCGCAGGGTATTGGAAGGACCGTGAAGAACTGCATCGCGCGAGCAAGTTTACAGTGTTCCGTCCGTCGATGTCTGAGCCGAAGCGACGTGAACTTTTACTTGGTTGGGAAGAAGCCGTCACACGCACAAAAGCAAGATAGCACATACAAAGCGAAATTTACAAGCATATAAATAAAATTATAGATAGACGGCCGTA
>CAVEYH010000129.1:654-2692 GCA_963620055.1 bacterium
TTATTAAATACTCGTTAAAATCGGACTTTTCTCGTTTGGGACGCCTTAAAAAAATAATTTTAGCAATTCACTCGTTTTTCTTGATTAAACACTTTAATTGTAGTATAATCAATCTGCAATAATAGTTTTGACGGGAGAGAGACTTTTTGGAGACGTCGTATTACATAAGCGTTGCCATAAAAAAATATCTCGACGAGCGCGGTATGAAATCGTACAAGCTCGCCGAGGCTTCCGGTTGCAATAAAACCGCCGTCAACAATTGGCTGTATCAGCGACAAATGCCGTCGTCGCGCGCGCTCATCGATCTTGCCAACTATATGAACGTTTCGCTTGATTACATGCTCGGACGCAGTGATAACAAGAGTATTATTCGTAGCGGATCACCGGAAAAATTCGCACGGCGCATCGCTTCGCTTCAGTCGCTCACCGGTGTATCGTCCTACCGCATCGCGAAAGAATGTGGTATGGGTACTTCCGCCGTGTCAAAATGGAACGATCTAAAGAGACTTCCGAAAATAGAGATACTCATAAAACTTTCCGATCTGTTCGGTTGTTCTGTGGACTATATCGTCGGTAGAACGAATTTGCCGTAATCGGCGCATAATATCATAAAAAACCGTCTCGTAGCTCTGTCTACAAGGCGGTTTTTTTGTATTGATTGAGAGATTATTCCACTTTTATGCCGTTGCCCGTGTGTGAAAACCGCGTGGAATAAAAAGCGGTCATTAGTTTTTGCATGCGTGGGATATCATCGTAACCGACGGTTTCGAGAGCCGAGTGCATCGCAAGTTGAGCAAGCCCTATGTCGCAAGCATTCAGCCCCGTGATCGCGCTAGCCATAGGTCCGAGCGTGCTACCGCAACGCGCATCCGAGCGGTTGTAGTATTCTTGGACGGTTATGTTGTGGCGAGCGGACAAGACCTTGATTGCCGCCGCGCTAAGTCCATTGGTCGCATAGTTGACGTGATGCTTTATCACGACACCACCATTGATTATCGGCGCAGTTACGGGATCGCTTTTTTCGGGGTGAGCGGGGTGGATTGCGTGACCGTTGTCGCTAGACAGTAACATGCCGTTTTCGATCGCATAGTTGTAGTCGTCATCTGTTTTTTCGAGCGCGGAGTTTATCTTTTTGAGAACGGAGAGAAGGAACGACGAGCGCGCACCTTGTTTTGTCATACTGCCGATCTCTTCGTTGTCGAAGCACGCACATACGGCAACACCTGTCGGTTCACTGCCTATTATCGCACGAACGGACGAATATACGCTGGTTAGGTTATCTATGCGAGGCGACACCAAAAACTCGGATTTAGCTCCGGCACGATAGGCCTTCACCGCCGGCACGACATAGAGATCCGCATCGACGATATTACCTCCGCCGATCAGCGAGTAAACGTCGCTTGAGTCACCGACTAGCGGTAGCATATCGATTTGAGTGTTGAATCCGACACCGTTGTTGACTTCGCGATTTTGGTGGATCGCTTGCCCGGGTATATTAAAGATGCCGTCGCCGACTACCGTCTTTGCGACTAGTCCGTCCGGAGTTTCGTATACGGCACGTCCGGCGATTTTCAGCGGTATATCTATCATGCTGTACATCACGAGTCCGCCGTACTCCTCGACATTTAGCCGTTTTCCTTCCGCGCTTGCAATCAGGGTATTGCCCTTGACGTGGAGTGACGGAGAATCCGTGTGGCTTGCGATCACGTTAAAGCCGTACTTATTCGTTGCCCCTACGGAAAAAGCCACGAATGCGCTGTCGTTTTTTACAATGTAATATTTGTCGCCTTGCTTCAAGTCAAGTTTTTGCGATAGCGATACGCGCGTAAAGCCCGCTTCGTCCAGCATTTTGCAGGCATTTTCACATGCGTGAAAAGCGGTGTAAGAGTTATCTAAAAAATCGGTTATGGTCATAGTTTTTGACATGGTTCGTTGACCTCCGAACAGTATTATAGAGCAAATTGCGGATTTAATCAAGTCGGCCGACATAAAAACATAAAAATTACCGAGATTCATAACAAATTGTATAATGCCGTAT
>CAVEYH010000130.1:0-1706 GCA_963620055.1 bacterium
GCTCAACGGCGGCTTTGATCTGGCTCTTGTCAGCACGTTCATCAACAATGAAAACGTACTTCTTTGAGGGGATTCCGTCGTAGCTCTTCTCGGAAAGAAGCGGCTTTTTGATTATATCGTAAGCGTTCATGCCTTGTATGCCTCCTCGATTTTCTCGACTGCACTCTTGGTCATAACGAGCTTTTCGTTAGCCATAACGTCGTACACGTTGATAAGTGCGGAATTGATCGTGGTTACGTTCGGGATGTTGTTTGCCGCGCGTACCACAGCTTCGTCAGCGTCGGTAACTACGAGCAATGCACGTTTTTCAACACCGAGTGCCTTCATGACAGCGACCATTTCTTTGGTCTTTGCAGCTTCGAGCTTGATCTCGTCGACAACTACCATTGCGTTCTCACTGAGCTTGTCGGAGAGTGCACAACAAAGTGCGCCACGCTTCATCTGCTTGTTGATCTTCTGAGAGAAGTCACGGGGCTTCGGTGCGAATACCACGCCACCGCCAGTCCACTGCGGAGATCTGATAGAGCCCTGACGTGCTCTGCCGGTTCCTTTCTGGCGCCACGGTTTGATGCCGCCGCCACGAACCTCAGTTCTTGTAAGTGTGGACTTCGTACCCTGTCTTGCATTATTCTGCTGAGCTACGACAACCTGATGAACGAGTGCTTCGTTGAACTCAACTGCAAACACGCTGTCATCGAGGTTCATCGTGCCGGCTTCTGCGCCGGTTTGCTTATATACTTTTATACTAGCCATATTAACCTCCGTTATTTCGTAGACTTGACAGCTTGCTTGACGGTAACAAGTCCGCCCTTAGGACCGGGAACCGCACCGCGGATCAAAAGCACATTGCGTTCTACGTCTACTTTCACGACGACAAGATTCTGAATGGTCACATTCTCGTGCCCGTACTGACCTGCCATGTGAAGTCCCTTGATGACCTTGCTGGGGGTACTGTTCGCACCGGTTGAACCGAGTGAACGATGAACAGGGCCGGTACCGTGAGTCATCTTTAGACGATGCTGATTCCATCTCTTGATTACGCCGGAGAAACCATGACCTTTGGTTATGCCCGAAACGTCGACAACGTCGCCCGCCGCAAACATATCGCATTTGATCTCTGCGCCGACTTCGTAAGAGTCGGAATACTTGAATTCTTTTATATACTTCTTGGGTTTAACTCCGGCCTTGTCGAACACACCCTTCTGAGGTTTGTTCACCTGAGTTTCTTTACTGTCTTCAAACGCCACGACTGTAGCTGCGTATCCGTCGCGCTCGACGGTCTTGTTTCTAACTACGGTCATAGGGCCTGCTTCGACGACGGTTACCGGGATCATAAGACCGGTTTCGTCGAAAATCTGAGTCATGCCGAGTTTCTTACCTAATATTGCTTTTTTCATAATCGTAATTTCCTCCGCGCGACTTATAACTTGATCTGAATATCAACGCCCGCGGGAAGGTCGAGTTTCATAAGAGAATCAACCGTTTTTGCCGAGGGGCTGTAAATATCGATCAATCTCTTGTGGGTGCGAATCTCGAATTGCTCACGAGAATCCTTGTACTTGTGCACCGCACGCAAGATGGTGACTACTTCTTTTTCCGTAGGTAGCGGAATAGGTCCGCTTACTTTCGTGCCCGTTTTCTTCGCAGTTTCAACTATTCGCGCTGCCGACTGATCGATAAGCTCGTGGTCGTAGGCTTTTAGTTTG
>CAVEYH010000130.1:1716-2672 GCA_963620055.1 bacterium
TCTTTTGACTTGCCATTTTTATTCCTCCGTTTAAGCATTTGCGATAACTTGCTCGTGTGTGTCAAAATGTGAGCTTTTTATAGGGGCATAAGTCGTAGCCCCGAACACGAAGTTCGCAATCGCGCGGATTATTCCGCACTTGTCGGTCCGAGTTCTCTTCGCCCTTGCTGATTTTGACGGAAGTAATCTCGGACGTCATCCCGACGCTCACTAAAATGCCGCACTTTCAGTACAGCCTACCCATTATAACCGATATAAACAATAGTGTCAAGCATTTTTACGGCGTTTTTATCGTTATTTTTAATGATTTTATGCTTTTTGCAGATTTAATGTTGCAAGCGAATAGATTTACAGTGACGACCGTAAAATTTTGAAAAGGTGCATGAAAAGACTCTTTCTCGCACGCGCGCATGCGCACACACGCACGCGTATATATTAAGAAAAAAAACGATCGATCGTCCTTTTATATGATTTATTGATATGAGACTGCTTACAATTCCTCGATAATTTTTGCGATCGCACCGTCGCGACTATTCACCGTCACACGTGATGCGATTTCTTTTAACGCCGGAATGGCGTTACCGACCGCATAGCCGATATCGGCGAACTTTACCATACCTATGTCGTTTTGGTTATCACCGACACACACGATTTTATCGAATTTTTTGTTTAGTAGCGGAATAAGTCTTTTGAGCGCTTCGCCCTTTCCGCTACCCATGGGACAGACTTCGAGCGTTCGCCAAGACGACATTTCTATCGAGAATCGATCACCAAACATTTTTTGCGCGGTTTCGTAATGACGTTCACTAAGTATTTTGTCGATATGCTCGACTATCATTTTGTAAACCGGAAACTTTGGCTTTTGTATAAACTCGGCAATATCGTCTCCGTCACGATAAAAATTAAAACGAAAATCTCCGTCCGTCACGCGCAAAAACGAATACTCGGCGGAGAAT
>CAVEYH010000131.1:0-2621 GCA_963620055.1 bacterium
GTATTACATTTGCAGTTTCCGTAACCAACTCGGAAAACAAGAAATACACGCTTATAGCCGATCACGAAGAACTTGTCAAGATTGAAGATAACAAACTTTATGTTATTGCCGACACGACAAAGAACGTCAACGTGACCGTAACTGCAATTGCAGCGGCAGATACTTCGGTAAAGGCTAGCAAAGTCATTACGGTAGAAGCCAACGTTGCCGAATCTGTAAACGGTAACGTCACACTGTCTGTCGGTACAATCAACCCGACCAGCCAGAAAAAAGCGACGGTCCTTCGCCCGGGCGGAGCGATCAAACTTGACGTGTCTGTTACCAACAAGGATAACGACGATACGTCTTACACCGTGACGGTAGGCGATCCAGACTTTGGAACGGGGCTTGTTGCTTACGATCCCGCAACCGGCTATCTTACCACGACCGGCAAATATCTCAAGGCCAACGAAGACGGCACAACGACCGAAGTATCGCTTTCGACCAACGCCGATATTACCGTCACCGTTACTTCCAATGCAAATACCAAGGTTAGCAAGAGCGTTGTTATCAAAGTTAAGCCCGAGTCAATTGATTCTGCATCCGGCAAACTTACCTCCGCAATGCTCCGTGAAATCGCAAACGAAAATATCACGGTAAGCGGTACGTTCACCGACGTTTACGGCACGACAAAGACAACCTACGAGTACAAAATCCAAATGTCTCAGACAAAGGAAGACGACGAAGTGACTGCAGCTGCTTGGTCGGGTTCGTGGAACCAAGAGGGTAGCAAGAACGTTCAGTCCGTTATCTACAAGCTCGGCGAAAACGGTTATCTCAACGAAGCATATATCAACAAGAACAACGTTGCTACATATAAGGTTGTAAAAGACAGCGACAGCCAGCCCCTTACATGGAACAATCAGCACTATTGGAACCACCTCGGCGATTTTGCCAACAACGTTTCCAAGTTCGTGCTCGACGACGAGTATGATGCAGGCGGACTTACCACATACAGATACAATGCCGAGTACGGCACAATCGAATTCGATATGAGTTCATATTCAAATGTCTATAAGCCCAGCGAAGACGATTACCTTCTAAAGTACGTTTCATGGTCAATGAACCCCGCGCTCGAAGAACAGTTCTACGACTTCTATGTAATCTTAAATGCAGATGAAACCGCGATTGAGAGGGTCGAAGCCGCAACTTATGCAAACGCTATCTATGCGACGGACAGCGACGGATATGCAACCGAAACTATCACCGGCTACTATTATACGACCGCCGTCATGAATTTCTCCGAAATCGGCACGACCTTAGTTGCCGATCCCGCTCCGTACGAGAACGATCCTCAGGATCAGGCTATGTTCGACAAATTCGCAGAAGCCATCACCAAGGCGAAGGGCATGACCAACTACGCATTCAAGACCGTAGAAACCTCAATGTATTCTCCGTCACTCGATCCCAACGACTACGACATCAGCGGAACAACGACTGATTCTACCGATTCGTCAAGTTCATCTTCGGGCTCATCGAACCACGGCACATATGACGGAACGATCAAATCGAAGTATTATCTGTCTACTTCCGGTGACGTCGGTTACCTCGGCGTTGTGACTGAAGACGCTATACTTATCAACGAGACTTCAAAGTACGAATCATCTATGGACGATTATCTGTATCGTACCGAACCATACGGTTACAAGCAGAACTCTGACGGCACATACGACGTATTCGAATACAGTAACGGCACATTGACCGGCACTCACAAAAAGACCGGTAACATCATGTCACTTGTCCCCGATTTCGATATTGCTCCCGAGATATTCACTTGGGACACAATGAGCAAAGCAGACGGAAAGAGAACATACACGTTCACGCTTCGTGATACGGCAATCATTCGCGAAGTAGCTGAATCACTTTGCCTCAGTGACTTTGCGCGTTACGCATCCGGCAGCACAAGCACCGCATTTACCGTCACCATTGATGAGAACGCAAATATCACCAACGTCAAGTTTGCATACGATATTCTTGGTATCTATGGTGGTGCTTACGAGACCGTATATACGAATTACGGCACCGCTAAGCTTCCCGAAGACACGTTCGACGGCTATGTCGCTCGTACCATTCCTACATCTTGGAGTGATTATACCGATGTAAAAGTTTACGTTCCGAGCGGAACAAATGAAGACGGCACGACCAAGTTTGAACAACAAACAATGACCGGCGCCGCTGCGATTGAGCAAATGTTCGGTACGGAAATTGCAGAAAAATTCCCGTCTCCCGGCATATTCAGCACGATTTTCGACGATAACGTCTACGGCCCGTGGTGTGATTACGATAGAGCAGGTACCGATGCCGACGGCAACGAAATCATCAAGTATTCGTTAGAGCTTACAATGTCTAGCGACAATTACGATGAGAACAGCAAGATTACCGATCTCAGCGAAAAGATCGATGCGCTCACACTCGCTCTCAGCAAGCTCGGTTTCAGCGTCGATACAGGCAACTGCGACGGTACTCCGAACAGCTCCAGATACATTATTGCATATGCCAGCGAAGCAAACGGACTCCAGATCAGAGTTGAGAATAACAATACAAGATACTTCTGGGTTACGTTCTACAAGTACGGCGAGTAC
>CAVEYH010000132.1:0-490 GCA_963620055.1 bacterium
CTATTGACAACATTTATAGCTTCGATAGTGCTAATTTTAGGCTCAACAGGTTGTTTTGGAATTTCTTGTTTCGATATTGCGGATAATTTGCGATTTAGTTTCAAAGACAGTGATAAAACATTGTATGTTGGTGAGATTAAAACATATAGCGCGAACGACTTTTCGTTTGAAAGCTTAACTACAAAAAATTTTGTCTTTAAGCTCACTTCATCTGACAAGAATATACTTGCTGTTTCAAACGATAAAACAGTTACGGCAAAAGCGGAAGGCTCGGTAACTCTAACTGCGACTGATCTAAAGGGAAGAACGGCAGAATGTACGATTAATGTTGTTTCTGAGATTGAATCATTTAATCTTATGACAAGATCTAGAACGCGTACGCTTTCAGAAAATCGTGAAATTACAATTTACGCCGTTGTTAACGATGGTAAAAGTATTGCTAATTACTATGATGTTGAATGGACTGTAAACGGCGAGAAAAAAGCTTATA
>CAVEYH010000132.1:500-2618 GCA_963620055.1 bacterium
GTCATATACTATTCCGCCACAGAATGAAATAGGACTTATTGATGTTTCTGCTTCAGTTACGGCAAAAGATGGGACAATCCTTACCGATGAATTAACGGTTGGCTGGGTAAATGATGTATCATCTACAGCCGAGATTAAACTTGTTTCCGGGGAAACCAATCAAGCATATGGATCCGTCTCCGCCGTAAGTTATGAAATATCAGGCATATCTAATGATGATGTTGCTGTTGTATTGTGGTACGTTGACGATGAAGAAGTAGACGAGGGTAATACATATAAATATATTCCGAAATCTGTAGGAAAACATAAAATTACAGCTACGATTAACGGCAATCGTGTTGATTCGGGCAATTATATTCTAGTTACCGGTGTAGTGGCCCCGACCGAACTTACTGTCGATTTTGATACATTTTATCCAAGTACGCGCGTATATTGGAGTGAAGGTAGTGTAAACGAAAAATTTGAACTTGAAGTCACTAACTTGGATACCGGGAAAACTGATACCTATTATCTAAATGAAAACGAAAAATTATTCACAACTGATGAATTTGATATCGCGTCTAGTAATTACTCGTTGAAAGTTCGTTCAAAAGGAGATGGTTTAGCTCGAGAAGTGTCTCCGTATTCAACACCTGTAAAAGTAAATAAATTGTCAAGTGAAGCCATCGCGTACCTAAAAAAGACATGGCAAGGCGGGAATTATTATATAAGTTCGGATGATGAATTCTACTCGATATATGATTATTTTATGCTATATCGTACTCAACCAACTCAGCGGGAAACTACTGCAACATATACATTATATATTGGGTATGAATCGGCATATACACCTTCTAGATTGTCTCAGATAGCATTTAATCGTGCTAGCTATACCGGATCTTACGATATTTCTGCATCTATTAAAGGCAACATTTGTACATTAGATTTTACATTTTATACGGTTAGTGAACCTTCTGAAAAACATGAAGTGTCAAATAATTCTACGACTGCGCTTAACGGCATTGATCCGCATGTAAGTAAAACCGGTAGATCAGCAGATCACGCATTTCCTCTTGACAATTTGGAAAAGGCTGCGACAGTCTCAACAACAGATCAATTGTATAGAGCGACAGAACTTGGATATGCACCGAAAGCTACCGGCAGTGCAGCTGTTTATTATAAGTATGCTAAAGAACTTCTCAACACAATATTGGACGACTATATGACCGATATTGAAAAAGTCCATGCAATTTATGATTGGATTATGTGGCGTGTGTTATATGATGACAGTGCCAGTGAGATTAGTGAAGTTTCCGATGCTGTCAAGTATTCTGCATTTTATATCGAGGGTGTGCTTACAGATACGGATTATTTGGCAGTATGTGATGGAATGAGTAAAACATTTTCACTGCTATGTAATATGGAAGGTATACCGGCTGTGCGCGTAACCGGCGAAGCGTATTCTAACGGGAGCTACGGAGGACACGCATGGAACAAAGTTAAAATCAATAACGAATGGTTTGTGTGTGACTGCACTTGGGGTGATGTTAGAGTAGGCGTGAATTATCGAGATAACCGTTTTGTTACAGTTTCATCATATTCATATGAGTCGGCATCTCATTTGTATTTTATGTTAACCGATAGCGAAATTTCTGCAACTCATGTTGAAGATGAGGATACCGCATATCCTGCAACAACAATGTTTCCTTACGATTGGTATGCCGAGAATGATCAATCAGCAATTTATCCTTCGTTAAAAGGATTGGTTCATAGTGGTACGGATCTTGAAACTTATGCAAGCTTTATTGCAGATATTGCGGCAAAGGAGCTTGCTAGCGGTAAGCGTACATTTACGACGTATGGTGGAACTACAACTTCAGAATATTTTGATTTTGAAGTTAAACTTGCTGATTCTGATGCTGATATACTCAAAAAAACTCTAACGAGTTCTGATCCTATAAAGAATCCAATAATTGCAGCTCTTAAGTCTAAGGGGCTATATTATAATATAGTTTCCCGTGATAATAATATTTTTGTCATTGCTAGCAAAACAATTAAACTTATCATGTAAATTGTTTGCGCTAATTTTGCGCAAAAGTTCATAAATTTATTTATTGTTTTTTTTAAGCTGTATTGCAT
>CAVEYH010000133.1:0-1160 GCA_963620055.1 bacterium
TGCTGACATACTAATTTCTCCTAAACTGTTTATATAACATTTCAAAGCTTATCTACAAGCAACAAAATTTCTTGAACAACATCACTTGTTTCGATTGATTTTACAAACTTACCATTTACATACAATGCAGCTTTGTCTGCTCCACCACCACAAACGGCTATATCGGCATTCTTTGCTTCACCGGGGCCGTTCACTACACAACCCATTATGGCAATTTTAATATTCTTTTTAAGGCTGCCTATATTTTTTTCGACTGCATCAACTACTCGCTCCATATCATAGTGACATCTCGAACATGTAGGACATGACACTATTTCAACGCCTCTGCCTCCCAATCCGATCGATCTAAGGATATGTTGTGCAGTTTCGACTTCCTTTATCGGATCACCCGTAAGCGAAACTCGAATTGTGTCTCCAATTTCTCTTAATAGCAACGATCCTATCCCGATTGACGATTTTACTACACCACGAATTTTTGCTCCGCTTTCAGTAACACCGAGATGTAACGGATAATTACACTTTACATGCAATATTTCATAAGCATCGATCATTGTACGAACATCGCTTGACTTAACGGAAATAATGGTATCATAAAACCCTAGTTTTTCAAGTATCGCAACATGTTTTAATGCACTGGCAGCAAGCGCCTCTGCTTTTGCTGAAAACTTTTCAAACACATTTTCTAGTGAGCCACCATTTACACCAACACGTATCGGTATTCTGTTTCTTTTGCAAGCAGCAACCACCTCTCTAACTTTTAATTCATCACCTATATTGCCGGGGTTAAATCGGATTTTATTAAACCCTATATCGGCACAAGCCACTGCTAACCTATAATCAAACTGAATATCTGCAACCAATGGCGCTGTCGTTTTGCCAATAATTTTCTTACAAGATTCTACTTCTTCTTGTGAACTGACAGCCAACCGTACTATATCGCAACCCGCATTTTCGAGCATACGAATCTGTGAAAGAGTCGCCTCATAATCAGCGGTTAATGTGTTTGTCATCGACTGTATGGTTATAGGCGCGTCACCGCCTATAAACGAATTCCCAACTTTAACTTTCTTGGTATTTTTCATACAAACAATCCTATAACATCTATAATTATCACAAATCCAAATAACAAAAGTAGCCCTACTGTGTGAATTATATTTTCT
>CAVEYH010000133.1:1170-2048 GCA_963620055.1 bacterium
GGCTTACCCCTTATCCACTCAATAAGTGTAAATATAACCTTTGAACCATCTAATGCCGGAATGGGTAGAATATTAAATATCGCAAGATTTGCGGCAATTAGCGGTAAAAGCACAAGAAAATTTCTTAGATCTGCCATACCAAGCTGAGCCATTTGTTCTATCGTTCCTACAGGACCTGACATTGATGTAATAGGTATTCTTCCAGTGATTAGTCCTCCAAACGACGAAAGTATAGAAAATGATAATTTTATCGTATATGGCACACAGTACTTAAGTGCATAAGCTAAATTGCAACTAATTGCTGTATTTGACGGCGTAAAGCCTAATCCTACATAATCAAGAGAAACCCCATCTGCGCTTTCCGATTTAATTTGCTTCATTGTAACAGTCACAAACATTTCTTTACCATTTCGCAATATAGTAAAATTATATGTTTTACCGACTTCTTTAACAGTAACAAGATCGCTATAACTCTTCATAATACTAATTTTCTCGCCATCAACAGCTATGATTATATCTCCGATCTGTAATTCCGAACAATAATTGTTGCCATTGGAATCAGCATACAATGTATAAACTTCTGGAGCAACATAGCCAACGGATAAAATAAAAATAAATGAAAATATAATCGCCGAAATAAAATTGAATAACGGACCTGCCACAAGCACAATAATCCGTTTCCAAGGTTTTTCTTCAGTAAATGAACGCGAGTGCTCTACCGGCTCATCATTGTCCTTTAATGGATCTACGCAAGGTGGCATAATCGAATCATTGCTAATTTCCGGAAACACGGAATTTGGGTCAATAACATCATCGTTGCTTTCTGATTTCACATCTTTTTCAAGTCCGCTCTCATCCTCAAACGCGCAATAGCCACC
>CAVEYH010000133.1:2091-2560 GCA_963620055.1 bacterium
TTGAAAATTTTGCCGGCGACATAGTGACCAAGTTCGTGGATGATAACCATCACCAACAAAATGACTAAAGCTATAAGAATAAAAAGAAGATATTTCATTTACTCTCCAAAAGTTTTTTATAATAATGATAGACAAAACTGCATACTTTATCGTGCAATTCAATAATCTCATGATAGCCGTCATATTGAGTCGCTTTTATAGTATCCATAGTACGCACAATTATGTTCATAATGTCAATAAAACCTATTTTCTTATTAAGAAACAATGCGACGGATGCTTCATTGGCTGCATTTAGTATTGCCGGTGCGGTGCCACCATCACACATTGCATCCTTTGCTAACTTTGGAAGTGGAAAGACTTCTTCATTTGGCTCAATAAAATTTATTGGTTTATCGAACTTACAATTTCCATATCGGGACGCTATTCTTTCCGGATATGTAAGTGCATATTGAATTGGCAATTTCATATC
>CAVEYH010000134.1:0-2557 GCA_963620055.1 bacterium
CGAATCCCCAACCTTTGGTTCCGTAGACCAACGCTCTATCCAGTTGAGCTAATGGTGCACATCGGTTGACTCTCTTTCAGTCAACCTTAATATTATATATAATCTGATTTTGATTGTCAAGAGAAAAGCGTCAATATTTTTGAAAAATCATCTTGCGCGGTTTTTTGAAAACATGCATCGAGTAAGCAATATCGGAGATCATTGCTTGTCGTTTTCGCTCTCGCTCTCGGCGTTTTTCTGTTCTTTCTTTGCTCTTGCTTTCTCGGAAATATTCTGCATAACACAAGTTACAAGAATAATGATGCCGACGACAATCAGTATCGCGAGCAAGCCTTGCCACAGAATGTTAAGCGACTTCATGAGATTGGGGTAGATTTCGTCCCAACTTAGTGCGGATAATAAAAACGAATTGAATAAGTAGTTCATGACAGCCTCCTATAAAACAAGTCCGATTATCAGACCGCCGACGATTGCGGAAGCGACCTGTCCGGAAACGTTGGCACCGACTGCGTGCATGAGAAGATAGTTCGTGTTATCTTCCTGTAGCCCCATTTTGTGGACTACACGTGCGGACATCGGGAACGCAGAGATACCTGCGGCACCGATCATAGGATTGATTTTCTTTTTGCAGAAAAGGTTCATGACCTTTGCGCACATAACTCCGCCCACGGTATCGAACACGAACGCGATAAGTCCGAGTCCCATGATCATAAGTGTCTCTACCGACAAGAACTTATCCGCTTGCATCTGGAACGCAATGGTTATGCCGAGAAGAAGGGTAATGAGATTGCACAGCGAGTTTTTCGCGGTGTCGGCGAGCGTACCTAGCACACCGCATTCTTTAATAAGGTTGCCGAACATTAAGAAGCCGATCAGTGACAAACTCTTTGGCGCAATCAATCCCGAAACAACCGTAATAATGATCGGGAAGAAAATCTTTACCGATTTGCTTGCGTGACGAGTATTGTTGTCCATGCGAATAAGTCGTTCTTTTTTCATTGTGCAACATTTGATGACAGCAGGCTGAATGATCGGGACCAGTGCCATATACGAGTAAGCCACGACCATGATCGGACCGATGTACTGACTGCCAAGTTGCATCGCAACGAGTATGGAAGTAGGCCCGTCTGCGGCGCCGATAATGCCGATAGAAGCCGCATCGGAGATATTAAACCCGAGCAAGGTTGCGAGAATTATCGTGACGAATATACCGAGTTGAGCGAACGCGCCGAGTATCATCAGTTTAGGATTTGTGATCAGCGGTTCAAAATCGATCATCGCGCCTATACCGATAAACAGTAGTATCGGCATAGCTTCCGACGCTTCTACGCCCACTTCAAACAACCACGAAATAATGCCCGTGCCGTCGGGGCTAGTCAGTACGCTGGTGCCCGGCATGTTGACGAGTATCGCGCCGAACCCGATTGGCAATAGTAGTGCCGGTTCCATATCTTTTTTTATGGCAAGGAATATCAGCACTCCGCCCAAAATCCACATGACTATGACCTTGACTATGCCGACAGCGCCTTGCTGTGCGAATAGGTCGAGCCATGCTTGTATAAGGTAACTCATTGAAAACCTCCGTAAAAGTTACTTATAAAGTCTTATTCTCAGTAGAGAGTCAAAAAAGAAGGAGGGCTTGAAAAAGACCACACCGAAAAACGGTATGGTCTTGTCATTTCAAATTAAACCGGGGCTTTCGCCCGTGCTAGCGATTTAATTGCGATTTTAGTCGCCGACTACTCCCCATAAGAGAATGTCACAATTATACTATTGCATCATCGTTTTGTCAAGCATAAACCACAAAATTTTGCGTTATGCAATATGTGAGTGGAAAGCTTAAATATTACATGGTAAGATAGTTATGTCGGCTATGAGCTTTTGATAATTTTGATTTAATGCGGTTAGTCGAGAATTTTTCCGTCGGTAGAGATGGTTACGACCTGCCACGGAATGAATTTACCGCTACGCTGTAGAGCGGTTTTAGCGGCATTTTCGATACCTCCGCAGCAAGGCACTTCCATTCTTACCACGGTTACGCTCTTGATATCGTTGTTGGAGATAATCTCCGTGAGCATGTCTGCATAATCCACGTTATCGAGTTTCGGACAACCAACCAACGTTATATGCCCACGGATAAATTTTTCGTGGAAAGCGGCATAAGCATAAGCCGTGCAGTCGGCCGCGATCAAAAGTTTTGCGCCTTCAAAGTAAGGTGCGCCGACGGGTACTAGTTTGATTTGCACGGGCCACTGCATAAGTTCACTCTCGGGTAGCTCGTGGCATGACGAATGAGCCACGTGTTCGTGATGCAGAGATTTAGACTGAGTGCCGGGGCATCCGCAGGGAAGTGTCATACCTTCTTTTTTCATCTTTTCTTGCATTTTTGCTTTTTTATTTTCCATAACTGCCTGCTCGTTATAAGCTGCAGCCTCGCGTTCTTCGAACGTGATGGCTTTTGTCGGGCACGCAGGCAAGCAGTCGCCCAGTCCGTCGCAATAATCTTCGCGCATAAGCTGAGCCTTGCCGTCTACCATGGCGATCGCGCCCTCATGGC
>CAVEYH010000135.1:0-2526 GCA_963620055.1 bacterium
GGTCCATAGAATGCGGCTTCACCGATTCCTTCAGTGTATTCGATGCCTATGTGATCAAGAATACGTTTCATTTCACCTTCAGCATATGCCCATTCTTTTGGATCATCAATATATTTTTCTTTATTATTGGGATCCCATTTTGAAAATCTATATGATACATCCTCATCAAGCCCGACACTTTTTAGCATAAACATTGCAAGATCAAGGCAACCACGGAATTCAGTTTCAAGTTGTGACGGCATACATATCAAATGACCTTCACTGAGTGTAAATTGTCTTACGCGAATAAGGCCATGCATTTCACCGCTCGATTCATTTCTAAACAACGTTGAAGTTTCACCATAACGAATCGGTAAATCGCGATATGATTTTAACCCATTATTATATACGGTATACTGGAATGGACAAGTCATAGGTCTGAGCGCAAGCACTTCTTCGTCTTTGCTTTCGTCACCCAAAACAAACATACCATCTTTATAGTGATCCCAATGTCCACTTATTTTATAGAGGTCACTTTTAGCCATGTAAGGTGTTTTTGTGAGAACATAACCGCGTCTACGCTCCTCATCCTCAACAAAGCGGTTGAGGATTTGGAACAATCTTGCACCCTTCGGCATTAGGAGCGGTAATCCCTGTCCAATAACATCAGAAGTCATAAAGTATCCAAGATCTCTACCTATTTTGTTATGGTCTCGAAGTTTTGCATCTTCAATAGCTTTAAGATAGTCTTCCATTTCAGATTTTTTCTCAAATGCAACGCCATAGATTCTTGTCAGCATCTTGTTCTTTTCGTTTCCCTTAAAGTATGCGCCAGTAATTTGAGTTAATTTGAAACACTTAAGCTTCCCGGTTGACGGGATATGTGGCCCACGACATAGGTCTGTAAACTCGCCTTGAGTATAAAACGTAATCAAGGCATCATTAGGAAGTTCATCAATTAGTTGAACTTTATAATTTTCGCCTTGCTCCTTCATATATGCGAGTGCCTCATCTCGAGAAACGGCTTTACGCACAAAAGGATAGTCAGCTTTTATTATCGCATTCATTTCCTTCTCTATCGCTTCAAGATCAGCATTTGATATCGGTTTAGAAAAATCAATATCATAATAAAATCCATTTTCAATTGCCGGACCGATGGCAAGTTTTGCATCCTTGTACAATCTTTTAATAGCCTGCGCCATTATGTGCGCAGCACTATGACGATAAACTTCAATACCGGCCTTATCCTTCATTGTTATAAGTGATAAGGTGCAGTCATGATTAAGTACGGTAGACAGATCAACAGTTTTCCCGTCAACTTCAGCAGCGAGTGCAACGCGAGCCAACCCTTCGCTAATCAATTTAGCTACATCTAGACAAGTAGCACCATCATTTACTTTCATAATGCTTCCGTCTTTTAAAGTGATATTCATATATAAACCCTCCATAAAATTTACAAAAAAGTCCTTAAAGCATCTAAACTTTAAGGACGAATTTCTCCGTGGTTCCACCTTAGTTCATCGCGAAATCGCGACCTCATTTATTTCGGAAACGCCGAACGCCGCCTCTCTCGCAAGTGGTTTCATTATTGCGTGCGTAGTACACCGCTTTCAACCAACGGCGATGCTCTCTTTGACTTTACACACAAACTACTTGTCTAGCGAATAAGAGTATTTCTAAGGCTCGCACCTCATAACAACATTACTAGTATAATTCAAAAAAATTGATTTGTCAATGTTTTTACAAAATATTTAATATAACTCTATATGAATTCTTCCTGTCGCAAACGTTAACACAAAAATTTTTCCGCATTTACCCTTCTTTAACAGTTTAGAACATTCATTACATGTAGATCCCGTAGTAAAAACATCATCAATCAAAAGTATATTCCTATCAACTATGTTGACATCTTTATTTAATGCAATAGCATTTTTAATCGTTTTTGCGCGTTCAAATTTGTTAAGTCTGGCTAAATTTTCAGTAAACTTAATTCTCTCTAAAGTGTCAACTAAAGGCAGATTAAGTATGTTTGATAAAGAAACTGCTATCTCTTTTGATTGGTTATACCCTCGTTTATGCTGCTTTTTAGCATGCATTGGAACATAAGTTATAATATCTGCGGTAAATTCGTTTTCGTAGTATTCATCAGCCATAAATTCAGCCATGATTTCTGCAAGATATTTTTCACCGCCGTATTTTAATTTATGAACGAGAGTAATGATATCATTTTCATATACAAACGGGGGCACGGGCAAGATCAAAAGCATAACCATAATTTTGACAGTCATCGCAGTAAGTTGCCATATTCTTCATTGCTCGACCGCAGTGAAGACAAAATTTAGTATTGTGAGACAATTCACAATGACCACAAACAGCATAACGATCATATCCCGGTATGTCATCACCGCAAATTACGCATTTTATACCGGATGGATAAAATAATTCAGAAATTACTTGGCTAAACTTCATTATTACTTGAGCCGAAGTGTTTCTCTAGCAATAACTAGTTCTTCATTTGTTGGGATCACAAACATACGAACTTTTGCA
>CAVEYH010000136.1:0-2497 GCA_963620055.1 bacterium
CGGATATGCTATTTGTTTCATCCGATATAGAAGAAATAATTTGCAAGATTGATTCGGTTGATCGCAAATCACTTGATTTTCTTATCGACGGAATGGTGATAAAAGTCGACGATATTGCAATTCGTGAAAGACTGGGGTATACAGATAAGTTTCCGCGTTGGGCGATTGCCTACAAATTTGAGGCAGAAGAGACAACCACAATACTTAAAGATGTGCAATGGAATGTCGGACGCACGGGCAAGCTTACTCCGCTTGCGGTGCTTGACCCGGTTGAACTTTGCGGTGCAACGATAAGGCGTGCCACACTTAACAACTATGGCGATATTCAAAGAAAAAAAGTTAAAATCGGTAGCAGGGTATTTATTCGAAGATCAAATGACGTAATACCTGAGATACTTGGTGTATCGGAAGACAATAACGGAAAAGAAATTTCGCTCCCCACTGTTTGTCCGGCATGCGGAACAATGCTTGTCGATGAAGGCGCGCAAATTTATTGCCCGAACGAAAGCGATTGCCGACCACAAATTGTAGGCCGACTTACTCATTTTGTATCAAAAGAATGTATGGATATAAAAGGTGTTTCGGAAAAGTCAATAATCGGGCTTTGCGAAAAACTAGGTGTTAAATATCCGACAGATCTCTACGCTCTTAGTCGAGAAGATCTTAGTAAATTAGACGGATTCAAAGATAAAAAAATTGATAATTTTCTCGTGTCGGTAGAGAGGAGCAAGACTGTTTCGCTAGATCGTTTTATAAATGCTCTCGGTATCGAAAATGTCGGTAAAAAGTCGGCGCGCGATCTTGCCGAACGGTTTGGAAGTGTTTCCGAGCTTATGAAAGCTAGTGAAGAGACTCTTATCGAAATAGACGATATAGGCGAGATTGTTGCAAAATCTATAACGTCCTATTTTGGAAAGCATGGTTGGATTATTGAAAAATTCCGTGAAATAGGTATTGATCCCACATTGAATGCTTCAAATAAAAATGGTGGCACACTTAGTGGAAAGAAGTTCGTTTTGACGGGAACGTTGCCAACGCTTACAAGATCAGAGGCTACATTGTTGATTGAAAAAGCAGGCGGTGAAACGGTTTCATCCGTGTCGAAAAATACCGATTACGTTCTAGCCGGTGAAAATGCTGGGTCGAAATTAGATAAGGCAAATGCTTTAGGTATTACAATTATAAGCGAAAGCGAGCTTATGGTACTACTGAACGGGTAATATTCAAATAACTAAAAAAAGTTATTTTTACGCTTAAATAGTTGTATTTTCTGCATAATAATGATATACTTGTACTTGTAATGAAGTTAGGCAAACTTACAACCCAAGAGCTACGCGACAACGTACTAAACAAGCTTGAGAGATTTCGCCCGGAGGTGTTATTGTCGGCTGCACTCGGTGAAGACTGTGCCGCGCTATCTCTTGATGATATAATACTTGTTTCGTCAGATCCGATAACGGCAGTTATGGATCTAGGTAAGCTAGGCTCGCTGTGTGTTACGGTTTGCTGCAATGATATTGCGGCTAATGGCGGAACTCCGGTTGCTATTACGCTTACGATAATTATGCCCGGTACATGCAATGCTAATGATGTCGGTGTGATTATGGATGGTGCTACTAAAGAAGCAATGCATTTGAATGTTGAGATTGTCGGCGGACACACCGAGTTTTCCGATTGCGTTGTAAGGCCGATCGTTTCCGGTACAGCGATAGGCAAAGCGAAGCATATACTAAGAAAGTGCGATCTTCGTTCGGGAGACAAGTTGTTTGTTACAAAAATGCTAGGTCTAGAAGGCACATGTATTCTTGCGGATATTGTTAAACCATCGCTTACGGAAGAAGAAAAACATATGCTTGAGAAATTCAATTCGCTTCTTTCTGTATCTCGGGAGTCAGTTGCGCTGTCTGCGCTTGAATCGGTATCGGCTATGCACGATGTAACCGAGGGCGGAGTGTTAGGCGCAGTTGCAGAGATTTGTTTTTCCGTGGGGGCAGGCGCAACTATTTATGAAAATAAAATGCCTATATCATCACTTACAAAACGACTTTGTGAGGAAAATAAAGTTGATCCGTTGAGGCTAATTTCAAGTGGCAGTATGCTTGTTGCTGTACGCGGAAACGACGCAATGGCAAAATCTATCATGAAGAATTTGGGTGTTGATTTTACCGAAATCGGTGAAGTGACTAATGACAAGGTTGTAACACTAATAAGAAGTGATGGTGTGGCGGAAAACGTTGATGTTCTTCCAGACGAGTTATATAAGTTTTCAGGAGAAAGCAAATGAACAGCATGACAGGTTATGGCAAATTTGCCGTTACCGAGCAGGACAGACAAGTGACTGTCGAAATGAAATCGGTTAATAATAGGTATCTTGAAATTAACTGCCGCATACCCAAAGCATTGTCGGCAGTGGAGGATGTGGTTAAACGTACCATAAAAAAGTACCTTCGGCGTGGTAGTGTTGACGTTTTTTTTAACTATGAAAACAATTCGGCTC
>CAVEYH010000137.1:0-2449 GCA_963620055.1 bacterium
ATATTGCCTAAGGCTATCGGACTAGTTTTGGAACCTTACCATTTCGTAAGGTCGCTGTACTATAAAGAGGAATATTCTTCCGAGATGGATGAGTTTTGGAACCTTACCATTTCGTAAGGTCGCTGTACAACCAACAAACGACAAACATTGTGTTGCCTGTTGTTTTGGAACCTTACCATTTCGTAAGGTCGCTGTACGGTGGCCGCTCCTTGGAGTATTGTTTTTTTAGTTTTGGAACCTTACCATTTCGTAAGGTCGCTGTACATGTAGGTAGACTATATGAAGAAAAGCTCCAGTTTTGGAACCTTACCATTTCGTAAGGTCGCTGTACCGATAAATCGGTCTTAATAGTGGTTTAATTGTATCACATCAAATAATGTTTGTCAAGCTTTTATGTACTTTGGCTACAAATAGATATACGGGGCTCTGATGGCATCAAAGTCAGGGAGTTCGCCTTGCACCGCTACCATGCTTTGAAATACACCATAGCCGATAGTAAGACAGCACACATTGCCTTGGGTTATCTGTATTCCGCGAATTCTGTTTATCTCATATTTTGCCATAGACACATTGCGGATATATTTGTAACACACCGATTCTTGCAGTGGCCGATAGCCTTCGCTCTTTAGTTTTTTAACAAAATCTCGATATTCTCGTCTACCGGCAGAACTATCGACGGAAATATCATAGAATAATAATATTACGCCGTCTCTCATACCCATTCTATATCACCTATTTTATCGTAGAAAATATCTCCGCCCGTTACCGCAGACAATACGTCGTGGCAATAAAGCTCAATCGCATCGGACAGCGCATATTTTTTACCTAAATACCTGACGGGTGTTTCGCCGATTTCGATCAAGCCTCTTCTATAATCCCTGTCAAAATCGCAATGCTTATGTTCATAAACAAAGCGATCGACAAATACGCGAAACGGCTCGATGAGATCGCACGTCAAATTCCAAATATTGTTCTTGCTACAATGGTGCAATCCAAGCGCGGTAGTATAACCTCCGCCCGTAAGATATCTGCTGATTTTCGATGCCAAGATCGAATAGCCGTAATTCAACGCACGATTTACCGAACAATCGATTTGCCGTGTAAAATTCTTACCGAACAGAGCTCTAAAATATGTCCTTGCGGTTATCGCCTCACGATTTGTAATATCGCCGGATTTTACACATTTGGCATAGTACAAAATCACCGTTGCTATTTTGTCCTTACCGAGCTTTTGCAATAGTCTCGCGCTGTTAATTATTTTTTGACGGACAATGACAGCCCAGACGATATCTTTCTGTTGGGCAGTCCACCGCGATTGTTCGATAATACGCCCCGCAGAATTAAAGTTTGCCCCGAGCGGTTGCATTGCCCCGACGGGAAGTCTCTTTTCGTTACAAACTATCACGGAAACCGAATTTTTTTGTAGCATGCCGAGGAGTGCGGACGTGATCGCCAAATTGGGTGTAGCTATTATTACCGACGACAACTGCGAAACCGCATACTCAAAAACTCCGTTTTCATTCTCTATAACGAGTAATCCGTCCTTAAGCGATGCGGTCCCGCCGTTTTCGATCGTGATAGTTCTAAATGCAGAACTATTTATCATTATTCCCGTATTCCGACCAATCAAACAATCCTTCTACCGTAAGTGCCTTATATCGCGCAATGTTATAGGCAAACGGCAAGCATAGATATTTTACCGCATCTTTACTGTATGAGCAGTGATCCTTCGCGTCCGTCAGTGCCGCCGTCATTCTTTCGTTTCCGCTCGTATTATACCTTTCTGCACAATACAAAATATGTTTCTGCATGCAGTAATGATAGAGTGCAAAGTAACTTGTAACTTTTGCTATGTCGGCAACATATTCGGAGGCTCTCGACATCAATACCAAATGCGCCACCGCATTCCTAAAAGTTCTTGTCGAGCCGTCGCAATAGCATTCCATATTTTTTCTCAAATACTCGCCCGGGATATGCTCAAGCGAAGCAGGATCGCCACCATATTTTTTTATGTTTTCTTTGATACGATCCGTCGCACATTTTATATACCCTTCGTCGAGGTGTTTTTTAGTAAGCGCTATGCGTTCCGGCTCAACCTTTTGATCCTTTTTGGTTTTATCACTAATTATGCCCTCAGCAATCATGTCGCGCTCGGTCATGGCAAAAGCAATCGAGTATCTGCTATTGACGTTCATCATATTCTTTACAATCTGATAGAGTACATTGAGATACAATCCGACACATGCGTGAGACCTATTACGATTTTCTACGCTGGCTTTATTCGCGTTGCTGTGTCCCCCGATTTCCGCATTGTTAACGTTCTCGAATTCGTCAATATTAATATTAGATATTACTCCTATCAGTTTATCTATTTTCTCGTCGGTGGAAATATTCTCATACTTACCACAAGTGTTTTCGTAATATCTGTCGATCTGTTTTGGATCAATAC
>CAVEYH010000138.1:0-2442 GCA_963620055.1 bacterium
CCAATTAACCTTAACTCACAAATTAAAAATAATCAACTCTTAACTCACAAATTAAAACTAATTAACCTTATTAAAAAATTAGGGTCTAAGGGGCATATTTTCGCCCCTTTCCCCTAAAATGTTATATAGCGATGCTATAAAAAAGCTCTTACTTCTCGGTGATTTCCGTCTGCCAGTTCATCATGCTACGGAGATTTTTGCCGACGACTTCGAGTTGTTGCTCGGCTTCCATTCTGCGTCTTGCATTGAAGAAGGGGCGGTTAGCCTGATTTTCGAGAATGAAGTTTCTTGCGAACGTGCCGTCCTGAATGTCGTTGAGCACACCTTTCATAGCCTTCTTGGTCTCGTCGGTGATGATCTTCGAACCGGTCACATAGTCGCCGTACTCGGCCGTATCGGAAACCGAATAACGCATGCCGGCAAAACCTGCCTTATTGATAAGGTCAACGATAAGTTTCATCTCGTGGACGCACTCAAAGTATGCGCTCTCGGGCTGATAGCCTGCCTCGACCAACGTCTCGAAACCTGCACGCATAAGGGCGGTAACGCCACCGCAAAGTACCGCTTGCTCGCCGAATAGGTCGGTCTCGGTCTCCTCTTTGAACGTGGTCTGAAGTATGCCGGCACGTGCTCCGCCGATACCGTAAGCGTACGCAAGGCCGATCTCTTTTGCGTCACCCGTCGCATCCTGCTGAACGGCTATCAGGCAAGGTACGCCTTTGCCCTCTTGGAACTGACTGCGAACGGTGTGACCGGGGCCCTTGGGCGCGATCATAACGACGTTGATGTCGGCGGGCGGAACGATCTGCCCGTAATGAATATTAAAGCCGTGCGCAAACATGAGCGTCTTGCCGGAAGTCATGTGCTGAGCGATGCTCTCGCGATAGAGTTTTGCCTGCTTCTCGTCGTTGATAAGAATCATGACGATGTCGCCCCATTCTGCGGCTTTTTCGGCAGTAGTGACTTTTAGTCCGAGTGCCTCTGCCTTTTTCCATGACTTACTGCCCTCGTATAGGCCGACCGTCACGTTTGCTCCGGAATCTTTTAGGTTGAGCGCATGCGCGTGTCCCTGCGAGCCGAAACCGATGATAGCGATTTTCTTGTCCTTGATTTTCGAGAAGTCGCAATCTTTCTCATAATACATTACTGCCATTTTTGTATACCTCCGTAAATTGTTTTTTATTTTTGCGCCGTCCGTGTCTATGTTGGTTTTTCGGACAAGCGTTTTTGACTTTGTTGTTTGGTTTTCGCATGAAAAAAGCCACTTATTCTTTCTTGTCAGAAAAGCTCTTTTCACCGCGCTTGATTCCGGCGAGTCCCGTGCGGACAATCTCCTCTATGCCGAACGGCTCGAGCATACCGATTAGGGCGGTAATCTTTTTCGAATCGCCCGTGACCTCCAAAACAAGCGACAGCGGAGCGACGTCCACGATATGCGCGCGGAAAATATCGGTAATTTCCATGATCTCGGCACGTGTCGAACGCGTGGTTTTGACCTTGATCAGCATGAGTTCGCGGTAAATCGACTTTTCGTCGTCCAGCGTCTCGACACTGTCGACCTCGACGAGCTTGGACACTTGCTTTTTGATCTGATCGATAATATCCTCGTCTCCACGCACGACAACCGTGACTCTGTTAAGATCGGGGTTTTCCGCACGTCCCGTCGACAAGCTCTCGATATTGTAGCCCCGACGCGCGAACAAGCTCGTGACCCGACGCAGTACGCCGTAGCGGTTCTGTACAAGTATTGATAAAACGTACCTCTTTTGCATTGGCCTCTCCTCTATTGTTTTTTTATTCCAAAAACTACCCTTAAATACGAAAAAAGCCTTGCCGTAGCCCTCGGGACGACGAATATTTTCGCCGCGTTACCACCCGAATTGACCGCAAATCGCGGTCCTGCTCAGCAAGGATCAAATCACAATGATTCTATGGACCTATAACGGGGTCCGTCCGAACGGTACTTATCACTAATCGCGACTCGCGCCGACTGCTCGGGAATGAGATGGACGATACGACTTCTTTACCGACTCGCACCACATGTCGGCTCTCTGAAAAAGTCACGGTCATACGTCTTTATGTTTCCGTCACCGCATTTTTATATACTTGTGTCTAGTTTACCATACGATTATTCCTTTGTCAATAAGTTTTTGTGTTTTTTTTGCCGTTTTTTTTGAAAAAAATCGCCGTTTCGTTAGTTTTTATATAACTTTTTCTTTGCCGTGATAAAGTAGTTTCTGTCGGAAAACCACAAGAAAGCGTGCCACGGCTATTTTTACCGCCTAAATTGTCACACGATACCACATTGGGAAAGTGCGCCACGATTACCATTACCACCACTGTTGTCACACGATAGCGCCACGTCTACAACGTTGTCGACATTAAAGGCGTTGCGAGAGCGCGACGCGTTAAGCGGACAGTCCGGTGGACTGTTCGTAGCCA
>CAVEYH010000139.1:0-2439 GCA_963620055.1 bacterium
AATATTATCTGTGTCTTTTCTTCTTTATATGCAGTTGTCAATGTGCGATGTACGAAAGTTATAAAAAAAGCACAATCAAATTTACTCCTGCGTCTCCGCATACGTGACTTTTCATCCCTCGGTAAACTCTCTCATGCCAGCGGTATGTCATAAACATACTTGACCAAATCAGTCTTTATTAACTTCCGTTTGCTGTTCCCTTTCGGTCGACAGCCTATACATAATATCACACTCCTATTAGGCTTGTCAAGAGTTTTTAACTAAAAAATTAAAATTTTTTTAACAATTTATTTGTTCGATTTTAGCACGATTATAAAAGAAACAACCACACTATATCTAAACATTTTTATATAGAAAAACACGCGCTACTTTAATAAGTTTAGCGCGTGCCTTTTCCTGTTTATAAAATAATTAACGAGAGATATATTCTGCCAAAGATTCTGCCCATGCGTCTTGAGCGGATGTGTTCGGGTGCCCGTTCGCACCGTCGGAATTTGCGACAATAGCAATCGGATTATAGACGATATTGGGATCATTAAGGCCTTCTATGGCCGACTCGATACCGCTATTTATTACACTATCAGTGCCCATCATACCATACAGACAAATTATCTTCGCATTCGGGTTCTTTGTCCGTATCAATGTTAACATTTCCTTGTAGTCGGTCGGGAATTGACTACCGTAACTCGATCCGGCAAAACTTGAAGTTAGGTTGACGCTGTCGTTTGTTCCGAGGTTTAATACGACTACATCCGGTTCAAAGTCAAAGGTGTAATTGCCTTGTCCGTCGGCAATTTTCGGATATAGCGTGAGCATATTTTTGTCACTAACCCATACGTTGGCTTTTACGCAAATTCCGCTCCAAGCGATAATCGAATAATCGGCATTTAGTTTTTGAGCCGTAAGATAAGCATACGACTTTGTACTGTCGGAATTTTCCACACTCCAAGCCGCACCTTTTGCGCCCAACACTCCGTAACCGGCCGTGATTGAATCACCGATAAATTCTATCTTTAAGTCGGACTTTTCGGCTACCGTTGCAAACTTGTCTGCCGTAAACGACGACACCGTCCATACGGCATTTGCCATTTCGGTCGCCTTTGCGATGCGCACGCGATGGTAACCGTCCGATAGGCCTTCCGCAATCGTATATAGCTTATCGGCAGATCCCATGACTTTGATTCTGTTCTCAACTTCCTCGCCGTCGAGCCAAATACGCATATAACTTGTTCCCGTGGTGCTAACGGTTACACCGAGTGACGTGCCTATTATGCCGACTTCAATCGCATTCGATGCGTGATGAAACTTTAATTTATTATCGCTTAAATAGTAGCGACCAAAAATATTGACGTATTCTTCGCCAAACGAATTTACATTGCTTGCGGTTGTTTCTTCCACGACGTTGACGATCGCGGTATCGACAGAATCACCGTATTTTGCATAGATTTCCGCTTTCCCTTTGCCGACGGCTTTTATAAGTCCTTCGGAAACTGTTATGACACTGCTGTCGGACGAACTCCATTCGACTTTTTCGGACTCGACAATTTGTCCGGCACTATACACATGCGCGGTCAATTGCTTTTCTTTATTATACAGTATATCAACGGTTTCTTCGTTAAGCCTTACTGCTTTTTGGGCTTCTACGGTTACAGTAACTTCTCTTACTTCGTCTCCGTACTTAGCGACAATTTTGGTCGTGCCGTATGACACGCCGGTAATTTTGCCTTTTGAGTCCACGCGCGCGATGTTGCGGTCGTTAGACGAAAATTTTATGTGCGCCACGTCTATTTCCTTTCCGCTTTCGGTCAATAAGACGTCAAGGTTTTTTGTCCCCCATTTATCAAGCACAATCGTGCTCGGGCTTACGGTAAAAGTTATGTCGTTCTCTTTTGGCGATTCCGTATCGTCATTGTTGTCGGTTTGATCCGTGACGGAGCTGTTCTGTCCGTTTGGTTCAATCGGATTGTCGGTGATACTCTCGCCACATGCTATCATCGTTGCAAACATCAAGATCGCAAGTAAGATTGCAAGCATAGATCGAACGCACTTCTTCATCATTGCTCTCCTTATATATATTTTATAATTTATTCCTTCAACAATTTTATTTCTTCACCGGGACGAATGACGAGTTTGCCGTCGGTATGAAAACGCGCCGCCACGGTATCGTCAAACAGAGTATCCGGTTTTGTGTGGATCGGGATCGAATGCTTTGCCTTGACGATGTCGGCACAAGCGGAAGCTTCCTCTGTGTCCATATTGAAAATGCCGTCACACGGAAACAGTGCATAGTCTATGTTTTCATCGGCAAGTGTTTTCATATATTCGGTCGCAGAAGTATCGCCGGCGGCGTAAATCTTTATTCCGTCAACCTCGATAACAAACCCGACACACTCGGTTATTTTATGGTTGCGATTGCATGCCGGCACCGCACAGAAACGA
>CAVEYH010000140.1:0-2425 GCA_963620055.1 bacterium
ATAGTCAAGGAAACTTGAATTTAAGCAATATTGTCGGATGGAAGTAGCCTATGCAAATCAGCGTAGAGTTATTTCACGCGGTGTTGCAAAATATATTTAATTTATTTTACGGAGGCAAATTTTGCGACAAAATTTAGACGTATCCGCGCTAAAAGTTATTTTTATAGGTGGCGTGGGCGAAATCGGTAAGAACATGACTGCGCTTCAGTATGGCGATGAAATTATCATTATTGACTGTGGTAGCACTTTTCCGGACAGTGACATGCCGGGCATCGATCTGGTGATTCCGGACTATACGTATCTTCTTGCAAACAAAGATAAGATAAAGGGTATAGTTTTAACTCACGGCCACGAGGACCATATAGGCGCATTGCCGTATCTCTTAAAGGACATAAACGTACCCGTTTACGGCACAAAACTAACACTTGCCATTGTTGATGCTAAACTTCGCGAGCAAAAAGTGGAAGGTAATCTCAACGTTGTCAAGTCCAAAAGTGTCGTTTCACTCGGTGAAAATTTTAAGGTTGAGTTTGTCAAGGTCAGCCACTCGATTGCGGGAAGTTGCGCATTGGCGATAACCACGCCCGTAGGTGTAGTTTTCCATTCGGGCGACTTCAAGGTTGATTTTACACCGATAGACGGCAACCTAATCGATCTTCGTCGTATTTCCGAAATTGGGAGCAAGGGTGTATTACTCATGATGTGCGAAAGCACGAACATTGAGCGTCCCGGCTGGTCAATGAGCGAATCTAACGTCGGAGCATCGCTCAATCATATTTTTGCGGAAAATCCGGACAGACGTATTTTCATAGCGACTTTCGCATCGAATATTCACAGATTGCAACAGATTGTAGACCTTGCAAGAAAGTACAAGCGCAAAGTTGCATTCGGCGGTAGAAGCATGGTCAATATCGTCGAGTGCGCAACAAAGATTGGCGAGTTAAAACTTGACAAGGCAAATATTATAGATATTGAGCAGATAGACAAGGAAGAAGACAAAAATCTCTGCATAATCACAACGGGCAGTCAGGGCGAGCCTATGAGTGCGCTTACCCGCATTGCATCCGACGAGTTTAATAAAGTCACAATCGGTTATAACGACACAGTGATTATTTCGGCGTCACCTATCCCAGGTAACGAGAGAATGGTGTACAATGTTATAAACAATTTATATAGACGCGGCGCAAAAGTTATTTACGAGAGCCTTGCCGAAGTTCACGCATCCGGTCACGCTTGCCAAGACGAAATCAAGCTCATGCACTCACTAATAAAACCGAAATTTTTCATTCCGGTACACGGTGAACGTCGGCACCTTCAAAAGCATGCCGAACTTGCCGTCAAGATGGGCACACCGCCGACAAACATTATTATAACGGACATAGGCAACGTTGTCGAGGTCACGAAAAATTCAATACGTATCGGAGATAACGTGCCGTCAGGATGCTTGCTTGTAGACGGATTGGGCGTAGGCGACGTGGGGAGTGTCGTGCTAAGAGATCGTAAGCATCTTGCCGAAGAAGGCATGATCGTAGCTGTTATAGGTGTAAATTCTCTATCGGGTGAAATCTACGGAGTAGACATTACTTCGCGAGGCTTTATGTATAGCAAAGACGAATCGGAGAAAATACTTGCCGAAGCAAAAGAAGTTGCAAAGCATGCGATTGAGAGCATCGACTTAAAGAGCGTCGGTGATTGGACCGGAGTAAAGAATCAAGTCAAGAAAGAACTTAAAAATTTATTTTTCAAGCGTACTCGTCGCAACCCCATGATTATTCCGGTTATAATGGAAAACTAACATGCCGTTCAAAACACCGAGTGAAGAATCGATTTATATCAGGTCACATCTAAGTCCCGAAACCGATCCGATCTTAAAAGGAATGATCGCGTATGCGGGCGAGCACTTTGTCCCGATATTACTTCCCGAGTCTGCCGCACTGCTAAAACAAATCGTTATGTTGATAAAACCGAAAAAAACGCTTGAAATAGGTACGGCGATAGGGTACAGTACTCAGCTTATTTTGCGTAGCGGTGGTGAACATGTCTATACGATAGAGATCAAGGAAGACCTTATTGAGCGCGCAAAGCATTATCTAAACCTTGCGGATCTGGCTTCGCGTGTGACGTTTTTTAGCGGAGACGCATCCGAAATCCTTCCGCTTGCAATCGGTGAGTACGACTTCGTATTCATGGACGGTCCCAAGACTAGGTATATAGAATTTTTGCCACACATAATGCGAATGCTACGTCCCGGTGGTGTACTTTTGTGCGACAATGTACTATGGAATGGCATGGTAGCGGGCAAAACGGAAACACAAAAGAGTAAAACAACCATTGTTCACGGACTTGATGCGTTTTTGACGGCAATTTGTTCCGATCCGCGACTTACGACTTCGATATTGCCCGTCGGCGACGGAATGAGCCTCAG
>CAVEYH010000141.1:0-2414 GCA_963620055.1 bacterium
ATATTCATACCACGGACAAACTCCCGTTACTAAAATTGCAGCGATTATTATGATTTGTGATGCTTGCGAAGCGGCACTTAGGGCTCGAAACAAGCCATCACCGGCTGAAGTCGATGCACTTGTTTCCAGCATCATCAATGATCGTATAGCTCGTAAACAGTTTGATAATTGCGATATTACGATGCGAGATCTTAATATCATAAAACAGACAATTATGGGGTTATATGGCGGAGTTTATCATGAAAGAGTTAGTTATCCCTCAGGGAAACTTATCAAATAACTAATATAAAATTATATGTTGAGAGTCGATTGTTTAAAATATAATGAAGATTTTGAAGCGCTTGCTTCAGCGACATGCGAAACGTTAGGCCTTAGTGGTGATGCTGTTGTTGAGGTGGATTTTGTTTCAAAAGAAGAAATCCATGAACTTAATTTAAGTACTCGTGGCGTTGATCGTGTCACAGATGTGTTGTCGTATCCTGCGTTAAATAATATCAAACCATTTACTAAGCAAAATTATCCGTTTGACTATAATGACGAAACGCGTGAAGTTGAATTGGGGAGTATAGTAATTTGTTCCGATATTGCAAAAGAACAATCCGTTGAATATAGGCATTCAGAAAGACGCGAAAATTGTTACTTGTTTGTACATGGCTTAATGCATCTAATGGGATATGATCATATTGAAGACTCTGATCGTGCCGTTATGCGTGAAAAAGAAGAGATCGTATTAAATAAATGTGGAATTGTGCGAGGTGAGTAAATGAAGTCGGGATTTATCAGCATATTGGGGAAACCCAATGTAGGCAAGTCTAGCCTAATGAATGCACTAATTGGAGAAAAAATTTCTATCGTATCGCCCAAAGCACAAACGACACGCGATAAAGTAAACGGAATACTTACTACCGATGAATATCAAATGATTTTCGTGGACACGCCGGGTGTGCATAAGCCTAAAAATCGGCTTGGCGAATATATGGAAAAGTGTGTCAAAACAGCAACTGATGGTGTTGATGCTGTTGTTATTGTTCTCGATGTATTAAAGCGTGTAACGGAAGCGGATGAAGCATTCATTGAAAAATATCTCATAGGTAATGCACCTGTTTTTATAGTACTTAATAAAGTTGATGAATCTAGCTATGACCGCGTTTATCCGATATTAAACAAGCTTGCGTATCTTTTGCAACCGGCAGAAGGTAGAAATGCTGCAAAAGATATAATACCGACTTCTGCAAAAAAAGGTAAGAACATAGATGTGTTAAAAAAGTGTCTCGAGAATGTGCTACCTGAAGGTCCTATGTATTATCCGGCTGATGAGATTACAGATAAGTCTGAACGTTACATGATAGCTGAGATTATACGTGAAAAAGCATTGTTGCTTCTCAATGATGAAATTCCACATGGTATA
Source organism: bacterium (assembly GCA_963620055.1). Lineage (GTDB taxonomy): Bacteria > Bacillota > Clostridia > Christensenellales > Pumilibacteraceae > UBA10677. The sequence continues at coordinate 1,409 of CAVEYH010000141.1, forward strand.
GGTGTAGAAGTTCGTACTATGTTTTATGATGAACACGATATAGCACATATGGCGGTCGATATAATCGCCGAAAAAGAATCTCATAAATCAATAATTATAGGGTCTGGTGGCGAAAAGCTCAAAATGATTGCTGAGCGAGCCAGAAAAGATATTGAGAATTTAATAGGACACAAAGTGTATATGGAAATTTTTGTTAAAATTCGCGAAAATTGGCGAAACAACACACTTGTGATGTCCGATATAGGCTACGATACAAAAAAGAATTTATAAGGTAAAACGAGGTTTGGCCTTGTGGATAAAAAACTAACAGCAATTCTTATAAAATCAGCTGACATACGGGATAATGATAAGAGTATACGCTTATTTTCTGCTGAGGAAGGTTGTGTAACGGCTGTTATGCGTGGCGTAAGAAAGTCGACTGCAAAAATGAAGTTTGCCGCACAACCATTTGCTTTATGTGTGTATGAAATTAGCGAAAAGAATGGTAGAAATGTTATCACGGGTGCTACACAGATTGAAGATTTGTATATGTTGTGCCTTGACCCGGAAAAATATGCGGCAGCTTGTGTGATGTTGGACGTTATAAATAATGCCAATTTGTCAGTTGATAGTGCTAAATTGTTTATAATACTACTAAAAGCACTAAAAGTTCTATTATATGGAAAAACAGTGTCGATGCTTGTTGTTACAAAATTTGTTCAAAAAGTTTTAGCTATGTCAGGATTTGTAAAGATTCCGGCAAGAATCAATTATTCTAATTTGGATACACCACAAAAGGTACTTGGTTTTATTGCTTATAAAACATTAGATGAACTATCTTCGGTTGTAATTGATTTGGAATTAATAAAACGTGCGATGAAGACTGTTGTTACTGAATTTTGCCGTGAGTATGAAACCGGACTCACATCTTTTGAAGTGTATCAAAAATTGATATAGTGTCAGTTTTATTTTATAGTATATGTTGTCTCCTATTTTAAGGTGGCTATATATTGTTCTATGAATTTTA
>CAVEYH010000142.1:0-1432 GCA_963620055.1 bacterium
TTACCGTACTCATCGGTGAGCGTGGAGTAAATGACACGATCAATGTTAAAGGCTTTGGTGCAAGTAAGTATGCCGGATTTGGAAATGGCGAATGGGTGAGACCTGAAGAACTTGGTGCAGCGATAAAAAAGGCAATTACTATCGCAGAATCGAATTCTGGAATAAAGATAGATCATTTATATGTTGGTGTACCCGGGGAGTTTACATCTGCGAATTGTAAAGAAGTTACTGTTGCACTGCAAAAACGCAGAAAAATCAATGATAACGATGTGCTTGAGCTTATGGATGCCGGTGACGATTTTGACCAAAACGTGTCAGAAGTCATAAACATTCAATCTATATATTATAGTCTTGATAACGATCGTAGAGTATTGCAGCCTGTCGGCATTGTTAGTTCAAAACTTGGCGGAGTCTTATCGTATATTACGGCAGAAGTGCGCTTTACGGGTTTTATAAGAAAAATTCTTGAAGATCTCGGTATTACGTCGATAGAATATGTTTCGTCTGTACTTGCAGAATCTTTGTTGCTGTTTGACGATGCTACACGCGATAATATGGCCGTGCTTATAGATGTAGGTTATTTTACCACGACAGTATCAGTAGTGCGAGGTGACGGGCTTTTGTCGCTTGGTAGTTTTTCACTTGGCGGTGCGCACATTACGGCAGATCTTGCAGAAGCACTTGAAATATCTTTTACCGATGCCGAAAATCTTAAACGCAAAGTTATTTTGTCAATAAATGCCGGGGATAATGATATTTATGAGATCGAATGCGATAACGAAGTAAAAACATTGTCTGCAAGTCTTGTAAACGAGATAGTAACACATCGCGTGTTTGTTATTGGTAAAATGATTGAAAAATGTTTGGACATGTGCCAATACGAAATACCGGATTATATCACGTATTCACTTACGGGTGGAGGCGTATCTTATATTCGCGGTGCAAAAGATATCCTCGCACAAAAGCTAGGTAGGAACGTGGAGATTGTTGCGCCACGACTCCCACAGGTAAATAAGCCCGATATGTCTTCTTCATGGGGATTGCTTGATATTGCAATAAAAAATGATACGCATACAAAAATGAGTTTTTTTGAAAAGATTGTAGCGCTATTTAAGAAATAACGGAGGTTATGATTATGTTTGATGCACGTAATATGATAAAGTCACCGGCATCGATTGTAGTGGTAGGTGTAGGTGGTGGTGGAAATAATGCTGTCAATAGAATGATCGAAGCAGATATCAAAAGCGCACGTTTCATAGCGGTGAATACTGATTTGCAAGCACTTGCATTGTCAAAAGCTGAGTCTAGAATTCAAATCGGAGATAAGCTTACCCATGGTCAAGGCGCGGGGGCCGATCCGGAAAAAGGCCAAAAAGCAGCAGAAGAGAGTAGACTCGCTATTTCCGACGCAATTAAGGATGCAGATCTTGTG
>CAVEYH010000142.1:1442-2403 GCA_963620055.1 bacterium
GCCGGCATGGGTGGTGGTACCGGTACCGGTGCGGCGCCTGTGATTGCTAGCATTGCAAAGGAAATGGGCAAACTGACCATAGCCGTCGTCACAAAACCGTTTGCATTTGAGGGTAAGCCTCGTATGGTTCATGCCGAGATAGGCATTGCAAATCTTAAAAAGGTTGTCGATACGCTTGTTGTTATTCCAAATGAAAGGCTTATGCAATATGCATCTAGGATTCCGATAGGAGAGGCATTCTGTCTCGCGGACGATGTGCTTCGTCAAGGTATACAAGGTATTAGCGATCTTATAGTGACGCCTGCACTTATAAATCTTGATTTTGCTGATGTTTGTACTGTGGTGCGCAATAGTGGTATCGCTCACATGGGTATTGGTAGAGGCAAAGGTGAAAATCGTACGATCGAAGCCGTAAAGCAAGCCGTGTCGAGTCCGCTTCTAGAAACTACAATTGAGGGCGCAACTAAAGTAATCCTAAATATAATGGTATCTACAAATGTTACTCTTGATGAAATTTCGAAAGCAACTGAGCTTGTTAGAGAGGTTGTTCATCCTGATGCAAACATAATTTTTGGTGCAGATATTCGTGAATCGATGAATGAAGAAATTGTAGTTACGATTATTGCTACAGGTTTTTTTGATCAAAACGAAAACAAAGTTCCACAAAATGATTATGTTCGTCCGGCAGTGTCCCAACAGCCTTCTCAAATTGGTGAAAAGATGCGCGAAGTAATTAACAGAGGAGTGCCTTGTTCGAACAAATCAGAGCAAGAGCAACATGATGCCGTTTCACAGACACAAACCGAACAAGAACCGCATCGTCAAAAAACTGCTATTCCAAGCAGCTCTAGGATTTCTGTCGAGGATGATTTTCCTGAGTTTTTAAGAAGACTTAATGAGAAAAACAAAAAGTAAATTTTGTTAATGAGGTTACAAAAAATTTTGCTCGCTGTCGCTGTGA
>CAVEYH010000143.1:0-768 GCA_963620055.1 bacterium
AACTATATGCAAGTAGCCTTTCGTATTATATCATTATTTGTGTAAACAGTCAATCAAATAGAAAAGAAGCGATTTCATTTTTTATCGCTTCCTTTTTGATCCAAGGCTTATATTATTACCAATATTTATTTTTCAATACCCACAATATATTTTTAAGCAAGTAATTTCTTATATTCATTACTCCATTTTTTCATCTGTAAAGCATTTTCCGTAGCACCACTGCTTATATCTTTCCCGCCGGATAGCCTGGAAATTTCGTCTATAGTCGCATTTTCATCAAGCTTCGTGACTCGAGTATATGTCTTGCCATCATCTGTAAACTTATCAATAAAATAATGATCGTCCGCCATAGATGCTATTTGTGGCAAGTGTGTAACACACAAAAGCTGTTTATCGCGTGATAGCCTAGCAAGTTTTTCCGCAATTTTCTGTCCAACTCGGCCACTTATGCCGGTATCAATCTCATCAAAAATAATGATAGGCATTTCGTCAATACCCGATGAAACAACTTTAAGGGCTAACATTAATCTAGACAATTCACCACCGGAAATAATTTTTACAAGTGGTTTTAGCGGTTGCCCGGCATTGGGGCTGAGATAAAACTCTACATCATCCATGCCATTTACTGACAACCGATCCAAACAGTTAGCTATATCCGGTAATGGAGCAAATTCAACTTTGAATTCAGAATTTTCCATTCCTAATTCACTAAGCTCATTGATAACTGACTTTTCTAATTCAATTGCAGACTTCTTCCGTTCATCGGAA
>CAVEYH010000143.1:778-2391 GCA_963620055.1 bacterium
GGAAAGCTTCGTACATTCATCATATAATTCTTTTATGAGAGCATTTTTACGCTTTGATAATTTTTCATAAAACTCATCCGCATTTTCCGTTTCGTCAATTCTTTTTTTTAATTCATCTCTAAATGAAACGGCTGCCTCATAATCACCATATTTCCTAGTAACATTGCGAATTGTCTCAAGCCTTTTTTCTATTTTATCAAGATCATCTTGTGAAAAGTCGAGCAAGTCTAACTCATCAGATACAGAATCCGATATGTCGTCAAGTTCGACTCCAACAGCTCTCAATCTCTCCTCCCACTCCGCATATTTTTCGTCGTAGGACGATATAGAAGAAATTTCATTCGTAGCATCGGATATTAAATTGGTAGCAGGTGTATAATCCTCTGCATTTGAGATAATAGTCAAAACTTCTGACAATGATGAAGCAATTTTTTCTGCGCCAATAAAACGTCTACGTTTTGCTATGAGTTCCTCTTCTTCTCCTTTTTTTAATGCTGCTTTATTTATTTCATCCAATTGAAACTTATACACATCAAGATTGCGTGCTCGCGATTTTGCATCCCCTATTTCGTCACATTGTTTTTCAATTTCTTTAAGCTCTGCATATTTTTCTGCAATAGTCGACTTTAGCTCACTTATTGATTTTCGAGCATAAAAATCGACTACTTTTATATGGTTACCCACATTTGCCAATGTTTGATGTTCATTTTGCCCGCAAATATCTATAAGCTCACCGCTGAGGATTTTTAGCATACTTAAAGTAGCACCACGTCCGTTTATACGCACTTCATTTTTTCCATCCGCATTAAACTTTCTTAATATTATAAGATCTTCATCGCCATCGTCAATATAATCGGCAAATATTTTTCTTGTTTTGTCTGAGACAGTAAAAACGCCTTCAACAAATCCGGAATTTTCACCGAATCTTAGCATCGACTTATCGTATCTTCCACCGACAAGCAAAGTTATGCTATCGACAATTATAGATTTGCCGGCACCTGTTTCACCGCTAAGTATATTTAACTGCGCGCCGAATTCAAGTTGAAGATTCGATACAAGCGCGAAGTTTTTTACAGTAAGTTTTGAAAGCATACTGCCTCCGTTTATTCAAACGCTATTTCTCTAAGTTGTTCTGTCATTTCCGCCGCATAAACTTCCGATCGAAAAACAGCAAACACTGTATCATCGCCGGCAACACAGCCTAATACATATTTGTTTTTTAACCTATCAATCATTGCACCTGCCACATTTGCACTTCCGGTTAATGTTTTGATTACAACAATATTACCGGCATAATCGATAGAAACCACAGAATGACGGAACATATCTGTAAATTTCGAAGCTACATCATTATCATTTTTTTCTTTTGTGTAACGTTGTTTTTTTCCGTCGGTGCTAATTTTAACAAGTCCAAGTTCTTTTATGTCACGAGAAACGGTTGCTTGCGTAACGTCAAACCCCGCTCTCTGCAATTCTCCGACAAGTTCTTCCTGTGTCTCTATATCATTTTCAGAAATTAGCTCTAGTAACTTATTTTGTCTTGCATTCCTTGCCATTTGGTTAATTCTCCTTTTCGGTTGTGCTCCATTTATTTAATTTTGTAAGCAGTTTTT
>CAVEYH010000144.1:0-1775 GCA_963620055.1 bacterium
TAAAACAGTAGAAAAATATTTAGGTAAAGACTATAAAGTTTTTGCAAATAAAGGTCATATACGTGACTTACCGGTTCGTACACTTGCTGTAAACGTTAAGAAAAATTTTGAGCCCAAATATGAGATTATGCCGGACAAGAAAACTACGGTAGAAGAACTTAAAAAACTTGCTGCAAAAGCAGATAAAATATATCTTGCAACCGACCCCGATCGCGAAGGCGAAGCAATATCTTGGCACATTTCCAATGTGCTTGGATTGGATGAAAAAGCTCCGGTAAGAGTCGAATTTAATGAAATTTCTCAAAAAGCAGTGCAAAAAGGATTAAGTCACCCTAGAGAAATAAATCTTAATTTGGTAGATGCACAGCAAGCGCGGAGAGTGCTTGACAGACTTGTGGGTTATAAAATTTCTCCTATACTTTGCAAAAAGATTCAGAGTAATTTGTCTGCAGGTAGAGTACAGTCTGTTACACTTCGGCTTATTGTAGAGAGAGAACGTGAAATACGAGCATTTAAGCCAGAAGAGTATTGGCCGTTTTGGTCTATTGTAAAATCTCGCGACGGCATGAATGCTAAACTTACGCTTGCAACATTAAATAAAAAGAAGCTTACGTTAAAGAGTAAGACTGAAGTCGATGAAACTATAAAAACACTTGCCGATAAAAACTATATTGTTACAAAAGTAAGAAAAACTGTAGCAAAATCGCATGCACCCGCTCCATTTATTACAAGCACAATGCAACAAGATGCGCTTAATAAACTTGGAATGACATTACAACAGACTTCGGCGGCGGCTCAGGCGTTATATGAGGGAGTAGAGATTCCGGGCGAAGGCAAAATTGCGTTAATTACTTATATAAGAACGGATTCTACGCGTGTTTCTCCAGATGCCATCTCGGCTGCTCGTGAGTACATATCAAAAAAGTATGGCAATGACTATGTACCCGAAAAACCAAACTATTATGCATCAAAGAAGTCTGCACAAGATGCACATGAAGCTATTCGTCCTATAACGCTAAACAGAACGCCAGACAGTCTTAAAGACGTGTTGAATAAATATCATTATAGGCTCTATAAACTCATATATGAACGCTTTATGGCGAGTCAGATGAGTGAAGCTAAGTATAATTCCGTTTCAGTTGAGGTTTCTGCCGGAGATTACGGGTTCAAAGTAAATGGCAAGTCTCTGCTTTTTAAAGGATATACTGCGGTATATAGTGCTTATGTAGATGAAAGCAAAGTAGATGACGAGCAAGATGCTAGATTGCCGGAAATGAATGAAGGTGATATTTTATCTTTGGTTGAGCATAAGCATGAACAAAAATTTACGAAACCACCTTCACGCTATACAGAAGCTAGCCTAGTAAAACTTATGGAGGAAAAAGGTATTGGCAGACCGGCTACATATGTACCTACAGTTACACTCTTAGGTACACGTCAATATATTGAAAGAAATGGTAAGTTTCTTGTTCCGACAAAACTCGGTGAAGAAGTTACCGATATGCTGATAAAGTATTTTCCTGACATTATGGATGTAAAGTTTACAGCAAATATGGAAGAGAAACTTGATGACATTGAGTTTGGCGGAAAAGTGTGGCAAAATGTTGTCGGCGAATTTTATAACGGTTTTGAAGATAAAGTTGCGGTTGCAAATGGCGATACGTTTTCACTCAAAGCTGCTGATGAAGTTTCAAATGTAAGGTGCGATAAATGTGGTGCATTTATGGTGGTAAGAAATGGTAAATTTGGCAAATTTTTGGCTTGTCCTAATTATC
>CAVEYH010000144.1:1785-2381 GCA_963620055.1 bacterium
TGCTTGTTCTGGGTACCCTAAGTGCAAAAATATAAAAAATATTACCGAAACAAAGTCGGATTCAAATGGCGATTATGGTTTGTGTCCAAAGTGTGGTAAAATGCTAAAAAAAGTTGTGACAAAAAAAGCAACATTTTACGGATGCACCGGCTATCCTGAATGTAATTTTACTTCGTTTGATTCGGTTGCTTATGAAAAATGTCCAAAATGTGGCGAATATGTAGTCATTAAAGAACAAAAAGACGGCAAGTATTTGAAATGCTCAAATAAGGACTGTGACTATAAACGTAAGATTGACAAAAATAATTAAGGACAATTACGTGAAAGAAAGAAGAATAAATGTGATAGGCGCCGGTCTCGCTGGTTCTGAAGCAGCACTGACTTTATCTAAGGCGGGCATGAAGGTCCGCCTTTTTGAGTGTAAGCCAATTGCACATTCGCCCGCACATAATTCAAATGATTTTGGCGAATTAGTATGTAGCAATTCATTAAAAAGTGATGCGCTTACTACTGCGTCTGGATTGTTAAAAGCTGAATTAAGGCTTCTTGATTGCGAATTATTAAAAATTGCGGATAAAGTGAGAGTACCTGCAGGT
>CAVEYH010000145.1:0-1852 GCA_963620055.1 bacterium
CTGTAGGACATGTAATGGGCTCAAAAGTCGAGGCGACCATGCGTCACGAACTCTATGTAAAACTTTTGGCATTGTCGGCATCGTTTTATGACAATCGTCAAGTCGGCGATCTCATGAGCCGTGTTAACAACGATCTTTTCGATATAACCGAATTTTCACACCATTGTCCCGAGGAAATTTTTCTTGCGATTGTACGTCTTGTAGGTGTTTTTATATATCTTTCTATGCTAAATATATGGCTGACATTGATTTTGTTTGCTCTTTTGCCACCACTTGTTGTATTTGCAATAATAACCAATAAAAAATTATGTACGTCTTTTGATGCGCACAGAGAAACAATAGGCGAAATAAATTCACATCTCCAAGATTCGTTGTCGGGCATGAGCGTTGTACGGTCTTTTGCCAATGAAGATACTGAAATCGAAAAGTTTGAAAAAAATAACGTAGAATTTATTAATGTAAAACGCCGTTCGTATCGTATAATGGGTATTTTTAACGGTGGAACGATGTTTTCGTCCGGACTAATGTATGTTGTTACGGTAATTTTTGGTGTGATGTTTATAAAGAAAAATACGTTGACGACAGTCGATCTTGTTGCTTTTCTGTTGTACGTAAGTACGCTTATGTCCACAGTTCAATCTATAATGGCATATATGGAACGATTCCAGTATGGTATGGCAAGTTTTGCCAGATTTATTGAGATAATTGACGAACCGATTACAATTACATCACCGGAAAATCCTGTAAAGAATGTAAATTTTGATTCCGACATTGAATTCCGCGATGTAACGTTTAGATATAACCAAAATGGCAAAGATGTTCTTGACCGCTTATCTTTTACCGTAAAGCGCGGTGAAAGTTTGGCAATAGTCGGACCTAGCGGGGCAGGCAAAACCACGGTAGCCGGGCTTATTCCAAGATTTTATGATGTTGTAGACGGAGCGGTAACAATCGGTGGCGTCGATGTTCGCGACATGGACTTAAAAGAACTGCGCGAAAACATCGGTATCGTTCAGCAAAATGTATACTTGTTTTATGGCACCGTCAAAGAAAATATTCTTTATGGCAGACGCGACGCAACGGACGAAGAAGTGATTGCCGCGGCGAAATTGGCCGGAGCGCATGAGTTTATCATGAATTTAGAAAATGGTTACGACACAATTTGCGGTGAGCGTGGTGTAAAACTTAGTGGCGGGCAAAAACAACGCATTTCTATTGCCAGACTTTTTCTTAAAAATCCGCCTGTGCTTATTCTGGACGAGGCAACTAGTGCGCTTGACAACGAATCCGAACGTATCGTCCAAACTTCTCTTGACGAGCTTGCAAAAAATCGTACAACCATAACCATAGCGCATCGTCTTACTACAATAAAAAATGCAGATCGTATCGTTGTGCTCACCGAAGATGGAATAGCGGAGGAAGGCACACATCGCGAGCTAATTTCAAAGAAAGGTATATATGCATCACTTTACAGTCTCTATGGAGGAACTGTCAATGACTAACAATGTAATTTGTATCAAAAATAGCCGTCTTAAAGTGGAAATTGATTTATATGGCGGAGCGTTTCGTTCAATAATTGATCTTAATTCCGGCGAAGAACTTTTGTGGCAGGGCTGCAAGAAGTGCACGTGGAAGAGCCACGACCATGTACTTTTTCCACTCGTATGTCGCATGAAAAACGGCTACTATACACACGACGGTATAAAATATAATTCGTCAATCCACGGTTTTGCAAAAGATAGCGTATTTGAATCCGAGACCGTGACTGAAACGTCAGCGGTCATATTGCTTAAGTCAACCGAAGATACGTTAAAAATTTATCCGTTTTCGTTTGAGTTTCGCGTAAAATATG
>CAVEYH010000145.1:1862-2365 GCA_963620055.1 bacterium
CGTCTATGCCGTACTTTGTCGGCGGACACATCGGCATCAATCTTGACGGCACGGACGAGATCTTCGGCAGAAATGATACCAAAGGCAATTTTATTGAATTTATTCCACCGATAACAAGCGAATACGGACTAAAGAAAAATTTTGTTACAACCGCAAAATCGGTTAATGTCGGTAAAGTCGAGCTATCAAAAGAATATTTTAGAAAAGTGAATACGTTTGTCGGCATCACAAACGGTGAGCAAAGAGCGACGCTTACAAGAAAAAACGGCAAAAAAATTGAATTTACTACAAACGCTCCCATAGTGTCGTTATGGTCTGATATGAAATACGGTAAATATTTTTGTTTCGAGCCGTGGTGGGGTGTGCCCGACGAAGTAAAGCCTGTCCGTGAAATTGCCGGCAAAAAACATGTCAATATCGTAAATGCCGGAGAAAGCAAATCTTGCGGATATTCGCTTAAAATCTTGTAAGAAGGGACAGAGTAAATCATATTTTACTCGAAA
>CAVEYH010000146.1:0-2307 GCA_963620055.1 bacterium
GTGCGATAACACCCGTCTCTGTTATTGAAGATGCTAGTTTTTCTATAAAATTTGCCCTAATAAGTAATAATTCAATTTATTGTGCTTCCGCTACCGAAATAAGAAAATATAATATGGACGGCACTCGCGATGACTGTTTTTCATCGCCTGATCTTGCCGAAAACAATATTTTGGGACTGGCAAGTGCGGGAAACAATATCTATTATTCCGTACAAAAAAACAAAAATTATTCCAATGTGTATAAACTCGACGGAGAGCTTTTTACAACGATTAAATCTAGCGGAACGATAGTCGGCGGTGGCGACAAACTATATACAATCATGCATAACGGCTCGATTGTAGCAATAACGGACGACAGCGTGGAAACGGTAGTAGATAACGATTATGTCACTGCAATTTATGCCGACAACAACGGTTCGCTATACTACGCAACGGATATCGACGAAGTAATATTTTTCAACGTGACGAATAGCAATGAGACCATACTGGTTGCATCCGAAAGCGCTCGTGACGGATATTATGCTCAACCTACATTTTCGATGGCCAGAATGGAAAAGCTCGTGATTTGCGACACTCTTAACGATCGCTTGGCCATGATCGGAAGTGGTGATCGCTCGCTTCGCTCGATAAAAGTTGTCGGTGGAGCTGAGACAATAGGTACTTATAATGGCAAGTATATCTCAATCACTCGTCCCTCCTCTGTTTTTATCGACAATAACGGCAAAACCTATGTCTCATATTCGTCACGTAAGATTGCTATATTTAACCAAGATTTTAGCGATTTTTCTTCTTATTCTTGTCCGTCTTCGGTCACAGGCAAGATTACGATGCTAACGGGTGATAGTGCTAATAATATTTATGCGATGATTGGCGATTGCATTTACAAGCTTAAATTTAACGGTGACACGGCAGAATATACCTTGATAGCAAGTGATGCAAACGCCGTGACTTTTGCCGCAGACGGCAGTAAACTTTATTTAGCGACCGATTCCGGCGTCTACTACATATCTGCCGATAGCATTGTTGATTCGTTATCATCCGGTTCAGTTCCTACAACCAAGGCAGTATTTACTACATCAGATGTGATTACGTCACTTGCGGTTGACCGCGTCGGCAACGTATTCTATACAACCGAAGCAGTCAATAATACAAATATTATAAGGTATAATGCCGATGGTAATTCTACAGTTGCAGTTATTCCTTATATCGGTGCAAAAATTTCTATTTCGTTATCTTCTGTCGGAGGTGCCGATTACGGTGACCTTATAGTAACCGACAACGACGGTAGTCGCGTCCTTATCTATGGTGCTGACGAGATTGGTATCGATCTTTCCGTAGATACTACTCCGACGCTTCGTGCATTTGATGCGGAAAATATTATCAGATCCACGAACAATGCTTGCTCTATATATGGCACACCGAACGAGACGGACGCGATCGGTATAGTGCCTTACGATTATCAATTGGTTGTCGCTAAATATATTGTTCCCGAGTTTCCCGATTATTCTTATGTCTATTGCGAAGATAAAATCTCCGGCAAACTGTTACGCGGATTCGTATTCCGTTCAAACCTTACCGATCCGATCGGTTACTCCGATCCTCCGGCAAAAAACGGTTATGTATACAGTGACGGTTACACAATTTATGAAATGCCTTCGTTCTATGGCGGAACCGCCGAAACCAACGATATAATATGGAAAAACGTGCCTAAAAACACTACCGTAAATCTACTATCATTTAATGACTACACTGCCGGAAACACTCGCTGGTATCGCATCTCTGTCGAGCATGACGGTGAAACTGTAACGGGGTATATTCCCGTGGGCGCGGTTTCTGTTCGTGGCTTCGTCCCCGACAGCATCCATCCTCAATACAATGCGGTTATTAAATCATATAATAACTCGCTTGGCGCAAAAACCTATTCGCTGTCTAATGACGGAAAATATATCGAGATTGAGAATGCTTTTCTGTTAAACGGAACAAAAATCGAGGTCGTGGGATCGTTCGATACTTCCGTACAGTACACCGAGATCAAATATTACGACGATCGCTTGGGTACTTGCTCATGCTATGTCGAGACGGTATACATCGATTATAACAATATTTCGACAGTTCAAATCGTTGCTATCGTTATAGCGGTTGTGACTACTATTCTTCTTATCGTGTTACTGGTACGAATTTACACAAAAAAACGCAAACTATGAATAAAAAAATATTATCATTATTATTGCTTGGTTTAAGCGATTTTATGCAAAAACCGAACGAAAAAATCATTCGTTCGGTTTTGTTTTTTGTTTTATAAAAACA
>CAVEYH010000147.1:0-2299 GCA_963620055.1 bacterium
ATACTGCATCGCATCAGTCATATTTGCTTCATTGTTAGAAATAGTGTCTTCCGGATTAAAAGCTAGCACCGCAGACAAACCCTGCGGAATATTGTGTGACGGAATTATATGTAGTTTGCGTTTTGAAAGCGCCTTTGCCTGTTCGGCTGCAAGAATAATATTTTTATTATTGGGAAGCACAAACACATCTTTTGCAAGAACTTTGTCACAAGCCTTTGCTATGTCGTCTGCACTTGGGTTCATTGTCTGACCGCCCTCAATGACATTATCGACTAAAAGATCCTTAAATATTGTGGACAAACCATCACCGACACAAACAGAAACGATGCCGTACGGCTTAAGCTCTTCTTTCTTCTGCCCGATAAGTGCACGATTTTGTTCAAGCATATTTTCGATCTTTAATCTATCAAGTTCACCAAGTTCGAGTGCATATGTGAGTGCAACACCGGGTTCGTTTGTATGTACATGAACCTTCACCATCGACAAATCACCGATAACGAGCACACAATCGCCGATTGTCATCAAATTCTCTCGAAATTTGTCAATATCGGCTTCTGTAGTTTTTTTGTAAAGATTGATTATAAAAAATTCAGTACAATACGCATATGCAATATCGGCAAGATCATTGTAGTCAAAATGTGATTTTTCGCTATATTTATCATCATCAACCTGAACTTTGTCGTCAAATGCAAGCGAAACATCCTCAGCGCCAAGTAACACATGATAAAAGCCTTGAAAAATTATCAACAACCCCCTACCGCCTGCATCGACAACTCCTGCCATTTTAAGCACCGGCAACATATCGGGAGTCTTTTTTAGCATTTCTTCGCCTGCCTCAATAATGCGATTGAAGAATTCATCGATATCAATATTCTTTTTGGTTATTTTTTCTGCATGTTCACTCATTGCGCGAACAACCGTAAGAATTGTACCCTCTTTAGGTTTTGTGACTGCCTTATATGCTACCTCAGTTCCCTTTGCAAGTGCTTTTGCAAAACTTTTGGATGTGATTTCATCTTTACAAGTCGACAACACGTCGGAAATGCCTTTTAATATCTGACTTGTAATAACTCCACTGTTCCCCCTAGCGCCTCTAAGAGCGCCTTTTGCCATAGCTCCGCACAAAGCGTCAATATTGTTGCTTGAACAAGCCGAAACTTCTTTAGCCGCCGAAAACATTGTAAGTGACATATTCGTACCCGTATCACCGTCCGGCACCGGGAAAACATTAAGGGAATCTACATGTTCTTTATTTATATCAAGGAGCTTTGCTCCGTTCAAAATCATTTTACGCAGCATTGCGCCGTTAATGGATTTCTGCATTTTATCCTCCGATGGATTTTGGAAATATTCTTAAATAATTATTATATGGAATAACGATTAAACACGTATCCCAAGCACATTCACATTTATAGTGTCCACCACCATACCGGTGAACTTTTCGACATCATATTTGACCGTTTTTTTCAAGGTTTGCGCGACCGCGTCAATAGACACGCCGTATTTCATAACGACGTACAAATCAATAAATATTCTATCTCCGTTAGTAAGCACGCGTACGCCACGCGAATTTTTCTTTTTTTTTAATAAATCCGAAAAACTGTCAGACAAATTTTTGGGCACCAAATCTACAACGCCATAGCACTCAAGTGCGGAATTCCCTGCAACTTCAGCTATTGCTTCTTCGGTAACGGTGATCCGTCCATAAGCGTTTACTGTATTGACGCTCATTGTACCTCCCACGGCAATTACTCATACACTGCTATTATATTTTAGCCTAATTTAACAAATATAGCAAGGAATTTTTGCTGTTTTTTATAAAAAAATTGATATTTTTATAATTTATGCCACAATTATTACAAAAAACACAAAATTTTTTAGGTAAAGCTGTAAGAAATACTTGCATAAAACGTTTGAACGTGCTACACTGTTTTAGTAAGTTAATTTTTCCTTTCACGGAGGTGTCACTATGAGTAAGGTTTGCGCGCTATGCGGAAAAGGTAAGGTAAGCGGTAATAACGTTAGCCATTCCAATCGTAGAACAAAGCGTACTTTCAACGCTAATCTTCATAAAGTGGGTTCAGATATCGAAGGGCTTAATCCCAACGATTATATTTGCACACGCTGCCAAAGAACCCTCAATAAAAACGATTAAGCGCTAAATTTAGGTTGCAAAGGAGTCGCCTTGCGCGGCTCTTTTTTGTGTGCATTTTTGTTTCAAATTATTGTTGAAATATATTGTTTTCGATATCTTACAACTTTTATAAAAATGCTCATCGACGCAAGTTGTCGGTAAGCA
>CAVEYH010000148.1:0-485 GCA_963620055.1 bacterium
CTCTACCACCAATCCGTACGGCTCGACAAAACTTATGCTTGAAACTGTAACGAAGGATCTGTATACTTCCGATAATGCTTGGAATATTATTCTTCTACGCTACTTTAATCCTGTCGGTGCACATGAAAGCGGACTTATCGGAGAAGATCCGAAAGGCATACCGAACAATCTTACACCGTATATTGCACAGGTCGCAGGCGGTAAACTAAAAGAGATTAGCGTATTTGGAAACGATTATGATACTCCCGACGGAACCGGTGTCCGCGATTATATTCATGTAGTCGATCTCGCAATCGGACATGTAAAAGCAATCGAAAAAGTTAATGATTCAGGCGTGCATATTTACAACCTTGGCACAGGTATCGGTTATAGCGTTTTGGATGTTATTCACGCATTTGAAAAGGCTTGCGGGAAAAAACTGCCCTATAAAATTTGTCCTCGTCGTGCCGGTGATATTGCGGCTTGTTATGCTAATGCAGACAGAG
>CAVEYH010000148.1:495-2224 GCA_963620055.1 bacterium
ACGTGAACTCGGGTGGGCTGCCGAACGCGGTATTGACGAGATGTGCGCTTCTCTGTGGAAGTGGCAAACGATGAATCCGAACGGATACAACACTAACAAGTAATTAGAATAAAACAATGTTTACGACGGAAAGGCAAATGCTTCTCCACCGTAAGTATATTAAGGAGATATTATGGCTGAATTTAATGTGCTTTGCTTAGGCTCGCAAGACATGGCCCCGATAAAGGGAAATGATTGTTCTCACTATCTTGTAAATGGTCACATCCTTGTCGATTGCGGAACAAGTCCTGTGATGAATTTGCTAGATGCCGATATAGATCTCGGTTATATTGACTGTATTGTTTTTACACATACTCATCCTGATCACTGTGTCGGACTGGCATCACTACTCTATTATCTTCGTGACGTAAAGAAATTCCAGTTGCCGTCTCTTGAAATTGTGGGACCGATCGGCACTCGTGACATGGTGTGTCGTGCATTGGCACCTGCAATAAGCGGCTTAGCTTTAGATGAAAACATGCCGAAAGTGACGGAATATAGCGGTGACGGAAGCTTTGTTATATGTGAGAAAAATGACAGAATAACTGTCCGCCATACCGATGCACTACATGCAGTACCAACGCTATGCTATCGATTCGAAAAGAATGGCAAAGTACTATGCTTTACCGGTGACACATATCCTCTCGATAAATTGCCGTCATTCTTTGTCGATGCCGATGCTCTCGTAATCGAGGCTTGTTTTGGCCGTCCGCTCCCCTGCGAAGATGAAAAATCGTTGGACGACATAAAACGCACCATTGGGCATTGTACACCGTATGATGCGGCATATATTGCCAATTCCGCAAACGCAAAACGTGTTTACCTCACGCATGCAAGAGACAGTCATGCCGATCGTGTGAAAGCATTCTCGGAAAAAAGCGATATCCCCGTAAGTTTCCTAAAATTCGGAACTAAATTTGATGTCTAAAAAAAATTGATATCTAAAATAGATACAAAACTATAACGAAAGGCAGCCGTTGTTGGCTGCCTTTTTATTTATCGATATTTATCTTTTATTGTAATATTCCGGATTAAATTGATATACAAGGTCATCGTCATCGACAATCGGTGCATTGAGCGATTCGATTATGTGACGACGATACTCTGCTCTATATACCGATTTTGCAAACTTATTAAAATGCCGACGCGCCTTGTTGCGAAGCTTTTGCATGCGCTCTACCTCAGCCAATTGTTTACGAGTGTTTACGGGTTCATCTGTCCTGATGTAATCATACAACGCAACTTCGTTATGTGCGGACATTTCTTTCATAAACTCATACGTTTTGTCGCGGAGATAGTTTGCATTTGTTTTTATAGGAGTATTTTCAAGCGGATAGATTGGCTCTCCTATCCAAATTGTAACACGTGGCTTAAGATAATTTTTGAACAAGCCTTTTGGCTTGCGATAAGTAGCGCATATCGGAACGGCCGGAACTTTATTGCGAACGGCGTATGTAAAACTCGTCGACGGAAACGGTCTTATGCCGGTGTAGTACGGCCAAATATGCGCCTCAGGCATGACTACAACCGTTTTGCCTTTTTTTAGTTTGCCGTCAATAGCATCGTTAAAATTTCTAAATGCAGCGAAATCATCGGGAACAGGCAATGCACCAAGCATTTTTGTAAGCACCCTTACTACCGGCATGCGTACTGCATCGGGGTTACAAACGATATACGAACGACGCGGTGT
>CAVEYH010000149.1:0-2216 GCA_963620055.1 bacterium
GATATATTCAATCGATTACTTACATGAATTTTAGACTAAAATGAGGTTAGATACTATGGACGAATTTAATTTTAGCAACGTTACAGGGGAAGATAATTTAAAAGCAATAGCCTCCGTATCTACCTATAAAATGATTGCGCTTCGTGGTGTAGTCGTTTTTCCAGGGCAAACTGTGCATTTTGAGATTGGTAGAGATAAGTCTATGGCTGCGCTTGAGCGAGCGGCTTCCGAACGTGAAAAAATATTTCTTGTAGCACAGAAAGATAAAGAAGTTACTAACCCTTCCGAAAATGATATTTATCGTATTGGCGTTTTGGCACGTATTCAACAAATAATCAAGTTGCCTAATGATACTGCAAGGGTGCTCGTGACGGGACTTGAGCGTATGGTGATAGGTGAGTATGTGTCATATACGCCTTATTTTGAAGTTACGTTGTCACGATTTGAAGCTAAACAGGATAACGCTGAAGATTTAGTTGCTATAAAAAAAGCAATAATGGATCAACTTGAGGAATTTTCGGGGTTTGAGCATAAAATTTCAAAAGAAACCATTGCATTAATTTCATCGCAAGATTCGGAAAAAGCAGTTGCGGCTGCCGCAAGTAGCATTTTCGATAACGAAGCGGCGAAGCAGGACCTTCTTGAAACCGATAGTCTTTATGGACAGCTTGAGAAGGTGTATGCACGGCTTGTAAACTTGTGTGAGATTCTTGCGGCTGAAAAACGTATTGCCGATCGAGTGCGAGAAAGTGTAGATAAAAATCAAAAAGAATATTATCTGCGTGAACAAATTAAAGCAATTCATGCTGAACTAGGCGATGACGAAGAAGAAATAGAGACATTCAAACAAAAAGCAATTGAGAAAAATTTGCCTGATTACGCAAAAGAAAAGCTCGATAAAGAACTTGTGCGTATGAGCAAAATGGCTCCGTCTTCACCTGAGACAGGAGTTATTCGTACATATATCGAATGGATGCTTGATTTGCCGTGGAATGAAAGCACTACTGATCCTATCTATCTTAATAAAGCGGAAGAAATTCTCAATGAAGATCATTATGGATTAGAAAAAGTCAAAGAAAGAATAATCGAATATCTTGCAGTTCATTGTCTTAGCGGGAATTTGAATGGTGCGGTGTTGTGTTTTGTTGGCCCCCCGGGTGTCGGTAAGACGTCGATCGTTTCATCGATTGCACGTGCGGTAGGAAGGAAACTTGTCCAAATGTCGTTAGGCGGGGTGCGTGATGAAGCAGAGATTCGCGGACATCGTCGCACGTATATAGGAGCATTGCCTGGCAGAATCCTTAGCGGGATGAAAACGGCAGGCGTAAATAATCCGGTATTCTTGCTTGATGAAATTGACAAAATGTCTAGTGATTTTAGGGGAGATCCTGCAAGTGCCATGCTTGAAGTACTCGATCCTAATCAAAACAATGCGTTCAAAGATCATTACCTTGAAATGCCGTATGATTTATCAAAAACAATGTTTGTTTGTACAGCAAATACACTTGATACTATACCGGCCCCTCTTCTTGACAGAATGGAAGTAATAGAGCTGAGTGGATATACTTATGAAGAAAAATTACAGATAGCTAAGCGGTATTTGTTTCCAAAACAAATCATCGCTAACGGCATGAAACCCGATAGCGTCACAATTTCAGACGAAGTTATGAACGAAATAATTGTAGGATATACTCGTGAAAGCGGGGTGAGAAATCTTGAACGTGAAATTGCGACAGTTATAAGAAAACTTGCAGTTAAGACAGTCAAAAGTGTAGAAAAAAATAAAAAATATAATGTGACACGCGATGACCTTGCGATTTATCTTGGTCCGGCTAGATATAAAGATAACGTTAAAAATGATAAAGATAACATAGGCTTGGCTACCGGATTAGCATGGACCAGTGTCGGTGGGGTTACGCTAAATATTGAAGTTGCGCTTATTCCGGGGGGTAAGGGTGAGATTACGCTTACCGGTAATATGGGTGATGTGATGAAAGAATCCGCGCGTATTGCTTTATCGATGGTTAGAAGTCGTGCCGAGAAATATTCAATAGCGAAAGAAAAATTTACTGAATATGACTTACATGTTCATATTCCGGAGGGTGCAACACCTAAAGACGGGCCAAGTGCCGGTATAACACTAGCTACAGCAATGTTTTCCGCACTTTCAGGTAAAAAAGTTAGTCGTGATGTTGCTATGACGGGTGAAATTACAC
>CAVEYH010000150.1:0-2181 GCA_963620055.1 bacterium
AAAAAAAAAAAAAAGACTGTCAGTCGCAATGACTAACAGTCCTGATCTCAATGCTTTGACTCGCGGAACAGATAAAACCGATCCGTTAAGCCGAACGCTAGGGATTACTCTCCCTTGTAAGGAAGAAGTGCGATAGCGCGCGCACGTTTGATGGCAGTGGAAAGCTGGCGCTGATGTTCTGCGCACACGCCGGAAGCGCGACGGGGAACGATCTTGCCCTTTTCGGTAGTGAATCTCTTAAGACGGGTTACGTCCTTGTAGTCGATCTCTTCGATCTTCTCTGCACAGAAAGCACACACCTTCTTCTTGGGTGCTCTTCTAAACTTTTTGGACTTCTCGTCCGTATCGTTAGTTTTGTTAACGTTTTTCTTATCCATGATAATTTACCTCTTGAAATTTAATTAGAACGGCAAATCGTCGGTATCGACGGGTTCAAGCTCGCTGACTTTTTTGCTAGGCTTCTCGGAAGCGGACTGGCGTGGCGTATAACCACTACTTCTCTCCGCACCGTCTCCGCCGTTGCCTGCGCCTGCATTGATGAACTCTACGTCCTCGGCAACGATGTCGGTCGTGTAACGCTTGTTACCGTCCTTGTCGTCGTAAGTACGTGTCTGAAGCTGACCGACTACACAAACTTTTCTACCCTTGCTAAGGTACTTGTTGCAGTTGTCTGCAAGTCCGCGCCACGTAACGATATTGATAAAGTCTGCTTCGCGATCGCCGTTCGAGTTGGAATAACTACGATTGACCGCGATAGTGAAACGGCACAGAGAAACTCCGCTGCCTGTCGTCTGAAATTCGGGGTCACGCGTAAGGTTTCCGATAAAAATACATTTGTTCATAACGGTTTAACCTCTTACTTCTTTACAACGATGAAACGAATTACTTCATCGGCAATACGCATTTGACGTTCAAGTTCCTGCGGAAGATCTGCGTTGGCCGTAAAGTTCATGAGAACGTAATAGCCTTCGGATTTGAAGTTGATCTCGTAAGCAAGCTTTTTAACGCCCCATTTGTCTACACCGTCAACTGTACCGCCGGCGGATTCGACTACGCCTTTGAACTTCTCGACAAGCGCGTCTTTTGCAGCGTCGTCAATCTTGGTATCGAGAATGTAGAGAGCCTCGTACTTGTTCATATTATATACCTCCTTATGGTCTATTGTCCCTTGTTTCCCAAGAGAAAGGATTACCTTGACTTTCAAGGCAAGCGATATTATAACACTTTTTTTTGCGGTTTGCAACAAAATTACGACGTTTTTTGCGAAAATTATTGGCTAAATACACAAAAAAGCCCGAGACTAGTCGAGCTTTTTATGTCAATTCTGAGTTTTAATCGTGCGATAAGTATCCGCTATACCTTCTCCATATCGACCACGATGCCGGTGTATTTGTCTGCATCGGCTCCGAGTTCGCGCAGTGCGGTACCGACAGTATCGAACGCGACTTTTCTAGTGACAAGCGGTTGAACGTTTACTGCCTTTGACGCGAGCATATTGACGGCCGACAAGTAGTTGTCGTTTGCACCGGTCACGGGTATAAGCGTGACGCTCTTTTCAAACAACGGTAAGAGGTTGAGCATGAGATCACGATTTAGATCCTCGACACCTACAACCGCCGCTCTACCGTAACGAGTCAAACAATCGAACGAACGCTGTAACGGAAGCCCCGACAACAGACAATATGCCACGGCTTCTGCCATCTTTCCGCAAGTGATACTGAAAATTTTCTTTACCGGATCGGTATCCACGATATTGATCGTATAGTAAATTCCTAATTTTTCGGCAAGCTCGATTCTGTCCGCGCGCATGTCGACAACAATAGGTACTGCTTGATAGTAAAGTGCTACTTGTGCAAGCGCAAGTCCTATATCCGTTGCTCCGAAAATGACAATGTGTTCGCCTTTTTCGAGTTTTAGTTTGTCAATCGTAGCAACTGCCAAAGCAACCGACTCGATAAAAACACCTTCTTCCGCCGAAATTTTATTGGGCAAAAGTATCGCGTCGGCCTGCGGAACGATCATAAAGTCGCGCAATATGCCGTCTACCGTTTTGCCGTAAGTATAGCTGTGCTCGCACTCTCCGCGTCTTCCGCTCCTGCAGTGCGCACATTCGCCACACGACGAAACCGGACGAACGTAAACCGTGTCGCCACGCTTGATGCCCGTAACGGAATCTCCGAC
>CAVEYH010000151.1:0-381 GCA_963620055.1 bacterium
AAGCGAACCCGAGAGAAATTCTTGAGTTCGTTTTGTTTTATGTACGAGACTATTTTACGCTAAAAGTCAAGAGATAAAATATCGTCACATATCATATACCACCGACCTATTTTTTAATAGTGCATCACCCGAAATTAAAACACGATAAATTATAGTGAAAATCGCTTGACTAGAATTTTTTTTACTGTTATAATCAAAGCGTAAATTAAATCTTGCCAATATATGTTCGTATTTATGGCACGAACGTTTCTACCGCACCGCCACACGTGTGACTATTGGAAATACCTAATCTGAAAGGTGAAATATATTATCTTTCGGTAATGGTTGGTTTATTGGCAAACGGCGTGTGGTAGCATACCGTTTTTTCTTTTGGTTTAGGAG
>CAVEYH010000151.1:391-2154 GCA_963620055.1 bacterium
GTTTAGGAGAGGTCATGGAGATTTTAGAGAAAGAAATTGCAAAGCGAGGCAAAGTCCTAGGTGGCGGAGTACTCAAAGTAGGCGATTTTTTGAATCACATGATGGATGTTAAACTGCTGTCAAAAATGGCGGACGAGATTTGCGCGCATTACAAGAACAAAAATATAAACAAGATACTTACAATAGAAGCATCGGGCATTGCGCTTGCGATGCTCGTGGCCGAGAGATTCGCTGTCGATATGGTTTTTGCAAAGAAATCAAAAACATCAAATATTGACGGTGAGTTTTTTTTATCCGAATGCAAATCTTTTACGCACGGCAATGTGAGTACGATTATCTTGCCGAAAGATTATCTTAAAAGTACGGACAATGTTTTGATCGTCGATGATTTTTTGGCGGAAGGCAATGCGACGAATGCTCTTCGCGAGATAATATCGATGGCGGGTGCAAATCTTGTCGGAATTACCGTCGCCGTAGAAAAAGGTTTTCAGGGCGGAGGAGACAAGATAAGAAAAGACGGCATTGACTTGCTTTCTTTGGCAATAGTTGACGCGATGGACGAAACGACCGATAAAATAATGTTTAGGAAGCAGTAAAATCACATTCGGTTAGTTCGCAAATCTTAACCAAGTACTATTTTTACCCGAAAGGGCATGGAGGTTTTATAATGAAAAAATTGTTGACACTTGTAGTCGCCATGGCACTTGCAGTTGTTTGTTGCTTTGGCATGGTAGCTTGTGGAGAGAGCAAGTCCGACGAGATCAAAGTCGGCCTTATCGCTTTGCACGATAGCCAATCTACCTATGACAAGAACTTTATCGACGCATTCAATGCGGCAGCAGAAGCTCAGGGCGTCAAGGCGGTAATCAAGACCGACGTTCCCGAAGGCGAGGAGTGCGAGACGGCTGCCGGCGAATTGGTAGACGCAGGTTGCAAGCTCGTTTTTGCCGATTCTTTCGGTCATGAGAGCTATTTGATCGCAGCTGCAAAAGCGAATACCGGTGTTGAATTCTGTCACGCAACCGGCACTAGCGCAAAGAGTGCAAACTTATCCAACTTTCACAATGCTTTTGCTTCCATCTATGAAGGCAGATACCTTGCCGGCGTTGCCGCAGGTGTAAAACTTGCCGCTATGTACAATGCTGATAACTCGATCGCAAAAGCGGGCGTTATCAAAGTCGGCTATGTCGGTGCTTTTGCTTATGCAGAAGTTAAGTCCGGTTATACTTCTTGGTTCCTCGGTCTTCGTAACACGTTCAAAGAAACCGTTACCGACGACGTAGAAGTCCAGATGGACGTTACGTTCACCAACAGCTGGTATGGCGAACAAGCCGAAAGAGATGCTGCAAATTCGCTTATTTCCGGCGGATGTGTACTTATTTCTCAGCATGCCGATTCTTGGGGTGCTCCTACTGCTTGCGAAAAGGCAAGTGTTCCCAATGTTTCTTACAACGGAAGCACGGCTTCTAAGTGCGCAAACACATATATCGTTTCTTCCAGAATCAATTGGCAGCCTTACTTTGAATACATCTTCTCTTGCGTAAAGACAGGCAAGTCGATCGATGCCGATTGGGTAGGCGGACTTGGTGATACTCTTTCCACCGGTTCTGTTGTCCTTGCAGACTTTGGTACAGTAGCTCCGGCAGAGGGAACTCAGGCTAAAGTAGAAGCTGTGGCTAAGGCTATAAAGGATGGCACCGTAAAAGTGTTCGATACTTCCAAGTTTACCGTTACGAGTTATGCTGGCGGAGCTTATGCCGAGC
>CAVEYH010000152.1:0-2110 GCA_963620055.1 bacterium
ACTTCCGCTTTTCACTGTGCTACAAACGTAGACGAAAGGCGAATAAATCGGAGTGTAAACTTTTTATCAAAGGCATAGAAAAAGGCGGTAGAATCAACGTTCTATCGCCTTAAATCGTGCTTTATTCAGTTTCCTTTACAAACTTTCCGTTGCATCTTGGTTTTGTAAGCCAAGTTTTCGAAATTTTTCTTTCCACAACTTTTGTCTTAACAATTATTCCCGCAACGGCTTTTATGCAAACAAAAAGGAACCACGTGTTCGACCGCGGTTCCAAGTGGTGGAGATAATAGGGCTCGAACCTATGACCTCTTGCATGTCAAGCAAACGCTCTAACCAACTGAGCTATACCTCCACAAGGTCTATATATCTTTCCCGCATAATGCGGTGAAATGCTTGTTTGGTGGAGGTAATAGGGCTCGAACCTATGACCTCATGCATGTGAAGCATGCGCACTAACCAGCTGTGCAATACCTCCATCCGTTGCAACGAAAACTGCCTCGCAATTTCGCTGCAAGTGTTATTATATCATAAACCGAAACAAATATCAAGTCTAATCGCACTGTATTTTGAAAAAAATTTTGTCACCAACTTGTTGTTTCGTTTGCCGTCACTGCATCAATGAAAACTTATAGATCAAGCAATTCTTGAAAAAACTGTAATTTATTATATTCTCCATAAGAATTTTTTGAAAAACTGTTGCCTTTTCGTAATTTTGACGTATAATAAAACTAGATGGTAACGTGCCGTCACCAAAAACAACTTAATTAAGTCCCGACTGTTGTACAGCGGTCGGGCGCGAAACGCCGTCGTGGTTGTTGGGCAATTGGAGCCCGGGGGTTACGGCGGCTTTTGCGTATTATCACATCTTTTTCAATATTGTGTTAGGTGGCATGTTCTTTACGTATGCCATTATCTGCTACACATTCTGCCATACATTCAGCCTTATTTGTATTTGCATAAAATAAAACTTATTTTATATTCTTCATACGCCATTTTGCATCTCCCTAGTCAGTGATTAAATAAAGGTAAAGATGACCGCCCTCTTTACTCAAATCCTCGTGTATATCGTTTCGATATGCACGAGAAACTCCGTCGTTATCGTCAAGTATCATTTTAATCCACCCCTCGTCAACGCCGGCATGTTTCAGGTTCTTTTCGGCTATTGCCATAATTTCATTATATGGCTTACCATAATATTTCTCGGTGAATTTTTTTGCCTGTCACTAATCATTCAAACGTTACCTCCCTTCCGCATTCCTTTTTAATTGTTCATAGACTGCTTTCGGCTTTTCACCATATTTTGTTATTGTATGCAATGGCCTTATTCGACATTGTCAGTATGCACTCCTTTCCGACAATTTGTCAAGTTTTATGACAAAACCCGGCGCATTGTATTGACGTCGGGCTTGCCACAAAAAGAGGACATGCTCTGTTCCCACACCAATAATAACGTTGCAAATCAAGTAATTTTTACAAAAAAACAAGCAAAAATTGCTAAAAATATGGTTATTGTGTTCTCTAAGTCCCAAAAATTCTTGACAATTATTGATCGCAAGAGTATAATGACTAGACCATCGGCGAGTAGCATGCAGAGCCTTACTCTATTTTGGGGGTGTACAGGTTTCGACGGCGCGAAGACGACGGGAAAAAGCAAGTGGCAGGGTCGGCTGTCTTGACAACGCAAACAGCAATAAATGCTAACACTCAAAAAGTTGCAGCTCCGGTTGCACTCGCTGCGTAAGTAATAACGCAGTCGTCGCTTCGCCGAATACCGTCGGCGGTGCAAGCGATGTCATCTTAGACGGTGAACCTCTTTGCACTCCGGTTGCGGTGCATTGACGCCCTTTGCAACTTGGCGGCGGTGCGCTTTGTCAATCGTGCCCACCGAATCCGCGACTTCGATCGATTGACTAAACTTGTAGAAAGTCTCGCCTATTCGTGTCGGAAGGGAGTTCGACTCTCCCCACTTCCACCACTTGGAACCGCGGTCGAACACGTGGTTCCTTTTTGTTTGTGTAAAAGGCGTTGCGGGAATAGTTGTTAAGACAAAAGTTGTGGAAAGAAAAATTTCGAAAGCTTGGCTTACAAAACCAAGATGCAACGGAAAGTT
>CAVEYH010000153.1:0-2109 GCA_963620055.1 bacterium
AGCAACATTTCAATCTCGCTAATCTTCTTACCGCAACCGCTTTTCTCAGTAGCATTAGCCGTAAGTTTTGCGTAAAGCGTGGTATTTTCCTTGATCACGGTATCTGCATTGAATTCGATCGTGCAAGCCTCGTCGGTGTACCAACCTTCGAACGTATAACCCTCAACTTCCGGAGTGGTAAGATCGACTTTTTTGCCGTAATCCACAGATTCGGTATTGAGCGTTTCGTTGCCATTCTTTAACGTTACGGTGTAAGTGTTGATCTCAAACTTAGCGAACAATTCCTTGTTCTCTGCCTTCGATGCGTCGATCGCGGTTACTCTTTCTCCGCTGAAGTCCGCATTTTCGAACCAACCCTTAAAGGTGTAACCCTCTTTTTCAACCGTAAGCAATTCAATGGTGCCGTCGACCGTGTAGTATCTGTTTACAATACCGTCCATAGTGTCGATGTTGTACTTGATTGTGTACTTTACTGGGGATCGTTATATACAGCACTTTCTTAAAGCGCGTACAGCCGTCTATGTCCGCCGCCTCGTACATGCTCTGATCTATGCCCGACATCGCGGCGGTGTAAATTATCGTGCCCCAACCGGCTTCTTTCCATATAGTCGCAAAAATAAGTATCGGATAAAAGTACGACGACGTGGTCAAGAATTCTTTTCTCGTCCCGCCGAGTCCCACGATAATTTGGTTAATGAGTCCGTCACCCGTCGCAAACAACATTTTCACCAGTCCGCCGATGATAACCCACGATATAAAGTACGGCAAATATATGATCGTCTGCACGGCCTTCTTGACGTGCTTTTTGCGCATTTCCTCTAAACATAACGCCATAATGATCGGGATCGGGAAGCAGCACAAGAGTTTCAGCGCGCTGATAATCAATGTGTTACGCATCGCGATGCCGAACTGCGGAGCGGAGAATATCTTTTGGAAGTGTTTTAATCCGACCCACGCACTACCCATTATACCTTTTTTTGGCGAATACCTCTTAAATGCGAGAATAATGCCGTACATCGGATAATAGCTGAATATCAAATAATGCACCAAAACTATCGCCATCATGATATACAACGGCCAAAATCTACGCATTTTTCGCAATAATTTTTTAGTTTTTGTCAATTCACAAGTTCTCAATAGTTTTCACCCCGACTAGCAATCGAATCGCTCAAGCATACCTTGCTAAAAACAATAAAAACAGTTTATAAAAGCAATCTTTTTCTATCAATATGCATAAAAATTGCTTCTCTCGTTATTTTCCGTGGCCAAGTATTTTTGCATAAAACTTCATTCTGTTCTATCATATACAATATTACGACATTCAATATGTAAAAACAATATAAATAATTGTCTATATTGTGGACATTCTTGGTACAACCTATGACAATAACTGAATTTATTGTGAAAAAATTGTTTCGTTTCCCTTGACTTTACTCACAAAATTTTATTACAATGAGGGTATGAGATACGAATCGATTCTTGATTTTCAACAAAAAATTTCTTGCGAAGAACAGCACAATCCCTGCGCCTACCTTCATTTTCACCGTAGCATAGAGATTCATTACGTTATTCGCGGAAAAATTTTGGTTAGATACGGTAAAAACGAGCAAATCGTAAACACCGGCGAGATTATGTTTATCCCGTCGCGCTATCCTCATTCCGTCGAGACGCTGGAAGAAAACTCCAACGACGAAGTGCTGATTATCCCTCACAATTATTTTGAAAACATCATATCACTGAACGTAAGCCTTAATTATTCGCTGTTAAATAACACCGACGTCAACGGTGAAATTTACAAGTACATGCTCTTACTCAAAGCCGAGCTGCCGTCACAATCGCAAATTCTTATCGGCGGACTCGTCAACGTCATTTTCGGACTGATCGTCAAGCATTACGAGCCAAACCCGACCGCCTCCGTGTCACACGACAACATCATCGAGCAGATCATATCTTATATCGACGAGCATTATCAAGAAAACATTACTCTCGACACACTGTCGAAACAATTTAACTACGATAAATACTACTTCTCAAAACTGTTCAACAAGACGTTTAACTGCACTCTGCCGGACTACGTCAACAGCGTGCGTGTGGAGCATGTACTAAACG
>CAVEYH010000154.1:0-2099 GCA_963620055.1 bacterium
TATACTTCTCACTATCTCAACGAGATAAAGTTTCACCATCGAACGAAAACACTCTACTATAAATTAAAAATAATTAAACCTTAACTACTCACAAATTAAAAATAATTAAACCTATTAAAAAAGATTTTTGTTTCTTTTCTTCGTGTGAAAAAAGATCGCTTTTTTTAGTCTTCAAAAATCGCACCTTTATCTGCGGACGAGACGAGTTTTGCGTAACGTTTTAGATAGCCGGTGACGGGTTTGACCACGGGCTTGAAGTTTTTCTTTCTCTCGGCGAGTTCTTCGTCAGAGACTTCGAGCGTGATCGAGTAGTTTTTCATGTCGATAAAGATGCTGTCACCGTCACGAACGAGTCCTATCGGACCGCCTGCCGCCGCCTCGGGCGAGACGTGACCTATGCTTGCACCGCGAGTAGCACCCGAAAATCTGCCGTCGGTAATGAGTGCGACGGTCTTGTCAAGTCCCATGCCGGCAATGGTTGCGGTAGGCATCAGCATTTCACGCATACCGGGACCGCCCTTTGGCCCTTCGTAACGAATGACCACGACGTCGCCGTCCTTGATTTTACCGCCCAAGATAGCCGCGATCGCATCGTCCTCGCTGTCAAAAACTCTGGCGGTACCGCGATTAACGAGCATTTCGGGCGCAACCGCACTGCGCTTTACGACACAGCCGTCGGGCGCAAGATTGCCTTTTAGCACCGCAAGTCCGCCGGTAGGCGAATACGGATCGGACACGGGACGAATAACTTCCGCGTTCTTGACAACAGCACCCTCGACACTCTCGGCGATGGTTTTACCGGTGATCGTGGGCAAGTTGCCGTCGATAAGCCCTGCGTCTAGCAGTTCTTTCATGACCGCATACACACCGCCCGCATAGTAAAGATCTTCCATAAAATGCTTGCCCGCCGGAGCAAGTTTGCAAATGTTCGGCACACGCTCGCTCACTTCGTTAAAGTCGAAAATCGTCAACGGAACGCCTGCTTCGTGCGCTATAGCCGGCAAGTGCAAGGCAGTGTTGGTACTGCACCCGAGTGCCATGTCTGCCGCAATCACGTTCTTGAATGCGGCTGTCGTGAAAATATCGCGCGGACGAATGTCACGTTTTAATGCCTCCATGACCGCTTTGCCCGTCTCTTTCGCCAGCCTTATGCGCTCGGAAAATACCGCCGGCACCGTGCCATTTCCGCGTAGAGCAAAACCGATAGCCTCGGTCATGCAGTTCATACTGTTTGCCGTGAACATGCCCGAGCAAGATCCGCACGTCGGACAAGCGTTGTTCTCGTACTCGGCAAGCTCCTCTTTTGTCATTCTGCCGGCCGTGACAGCACCTGCCGCCTCGAACATGTCGGACAACGAAATGCGCTTTCCGCAAGCATAGCCGTTGAGCATCGCTCCGCCGGCTACCGCGATCGACGGAATATTCACACGGATCGCACCCATGAGCATGCCGGGAACAATCTTGTCACAGTTCGGCACAAGCACCATCGCATCGAACGCGTGAGCCTTGGCAAGACACTCGACCGAATCGGCTATGAGTTCGCGCGTGACGAGCGAATATTTCATGCCCTCATGCCCCATCGCTATGCCGTCGCATACGCCTATGGCAGGCACGATAACGGGGTTACCGCCGGCAGCGATTACGCCCTCTTTGACCGCTTGCGCGACCTCGTGAAGATGCGTATGCCCCGGTATAATCTCGCTCTGTGCGCACACAATACCGACGAGCGGTTTGCGGATCTGATCGTCCGTCCAGCCCAACGCCTTCATCAACGAGCGATGCGCCGCCTTGTCGTTTCCTATCTTGATTTTATCACTGTTCATGCTTTTATCCACCTTTGGCACTTGCCAAATATTTTTTTGTATGGTTGTTTTTTTTGAAAATAAAGTTGACTCTATGCCCCACTGCTTTTAACTGCCGTTTCGGCTATAACTACCGCATCAATTGTCGCACGATACCGTCACAAGAAAGTGCGACTCGGCTAACGTTATCGCCTCGGTTGTCACACGATGCACTTACTTCCACCTACTTGTCGACCTTAAAAGCGTTGCGAGAGCGCGACGCGTTAAGCGGACAGTCCGGTGGACTGTTCGTAGCCA
>CAVEYH010000155.1:0-2097 GCA_963620055.1 bacterium
CGTATATACAGCGCAGATTCCGTTATGGCTGGAATAAAGCTGCAAGGATTATGGAGAGGATGGAGGAGCTTGGTTTTATTGGTAAACAAAACGGCTCAAAACCACGTGAAGTTCTAATAACTAAAGAAAAATTCAAAGAATTCTTCGGTGAAGATTATGAGTAAAAAATTAGCTGTTGTATCGCTCGGTTGTGATAAAAATCGCATTGATACCGAGAAAATGCTTTGGTATTTATCTAATGACAATTATGTAATTACGACCAATTACTCTGATGCCGATATTATAATTGTGAACACATGTGCTTTTATAGAAAGTGCACGCAAAGAAGCTATCGATACTATTTTGGAAATGGCGAAGTATAGAGCCAAAGGTAAATGCAAAAAACTTATTGTCACAGGCTGTCTTATCGAAAAATATCGTAATGATATTGTTAAAGGTATTCCTGAAATTGATGACGTACTAGGAATAAACGAGTATGAAAAGATTCGCTCTTGCATTGAGCAAAATGCCCCGATAGCAACACCTACCGATGAAAGAATTTTGACGACGCCACCACATTATGCATATATGCGCATTGCTGATGGATGTGATAATTTTTGCACATTTTGCACTATTCCGTCGATTCGTGGTAAATTTCGTTCAAGAACCATTGAATCATTAGACAATGAAGCGAAAAAACTTTCAGATGATGGAGTGAAAGAATTGATACTTGTTGCTCAAGACGTGACAAGTTATGGCAAAGATATATACGGCAAACCAACACTTTTACAGTTACTTAGAACAATTTCAAAGTATGATTTTAAGTGGATAAGACTAATGTATTGTTATCCCGAACTTGTGACTAACGAACTGATCGATGAAATAGTTAGAAATCCTAAAATTGCTAAATACATCGACATACCAATGCAACATGTTTCCGATTCAGTATTAAAAAGAATGAATCGACGTAGCAATTATGCTGAACTTTGTGAAGTTTGTGACAAATTGAAAGAAAATGGCATTGCGCTTCGTACAACTTTTATGGTTGGTTTTCCGGGTGAAACAGAAGAAGATTTTAGGCAGTTAATTGATTTTGCTAAAAAATATAAACCGGAGAATCTTGGTATTTTCGCGTTTAGTAAAGAAGCCGGTACACCTGCCGCAAAACTAAAATCGCAACTTCCTAGAACGGAAAAACTCAAACGTGTAAATGAGTTAGGCAAAGTTAACCTAAAAAATATTGAAGAGATAAATTCTTCAATTGTAGGTAAAATTGTAGAAGTGGTGTATGAGGATGTTGACTATGAGCGTGGTATGTTTAAGGGAAGAACCCAATATAATGCGCCTGAGATTGACAAAAACGTATACTTCCGTGGAGATTTTGCAGATGTAGGTAGTTTTTATAATGTAAAAATTACCGATTATGACGGATATGATTTAATAGGAGAGCTTACCAATGAACCTACCGACTAAAATTACCATAACAAGGCTTTTGTTAATACCGATATTCATCGTATTGTTTTTAATTGACTTTCCGTATCATCAAATTATTGCCACTGTAATTTTTGTTATTGCAAGTCTTACAGATTGGCTCGATGGACATATTGCAAGGAAATACAATATGGTCACTACGCTTGGGAAGTTTCTTGACCCTGTCGCAGACAAAGTGCTTGTTGCAACCGCACTTATTCTTGCAGCATCGCTTGCAACTGAGATTAGTGCTTATAGCACGGTAGTCTTGATTTGTTCTGTTATTATTATCGCACGTGAGTTAATAATTACTTGTTTTAGAACAATTGCAGCGACAAAGAATGTTATTCTTGCTGCGGATAAGATAGGTAAAGCCAAGACGGCAACTCAACTTGTTGGGTTAATATTTTATTTACCATTTGGGGAAATTATTGTGCTTAATGCGACAGTCGGGCAAGTCTTTTTCTATATAGGATTTGCATGTCTCATAGTTGCGACGATTCTTACACTAGTTTCTGCACTAAATTATATTATAAAAAATCGTGATGTATTAAAAGACAATGCGGAGTAATTACATGTCGGTAAGTGAAGAAATTAAAAATAATGTTGAGATAATTTCTAAGATATTCAAAAAAGAAAGATTTACAT
>CAVEYH010000156.1:0-1359 GCA_963620055.1 bacterium
TGTCGAGGTTGATAACCTTAGCGTAGCAACCACCTTCGAAGTTGAACACGCCGTTATCGTCCCAGCCGTGTTCATCGTCACCGATAAGAAGACGTTTCGGATCGGTTGAAAGTGTGGTTTTGCCGGTACCTGACAGACCGAAGAAAATCGCAGTGTTTTTGCCGTTCATGTCCGTATTAGCCGAGCAGTGCATTGAAGCAATGCCCTTTAGAGGCAAGTAATAGTTCATCATGGAGAACATACCCTTCTTCATCTCTCCACCGTACCAAGTATTGACGATAACTTGCTCGCGGCTGGTGATGTTGAACACGACAGCGGTTTCGGAGTTGAGTCCGAGTTCCTTGTAGTTCTCAACTTTTGCTTTAGATGCGTTGTAAACTACGAAGTCGGGTTCGAAGTTCTCGAGTTCTTCTTTCGTGGGTTTAATGAACATATTCTCGACAAAGTGTGCCTGCCATGCTACTTCGACGATGAAACGGATAGCCATGCGGGTATCCTTGTTTGCGCCGCAAAATGCGTCGACAACAAACAAACGCTTGTTAGACAGCTCGTTAAGAGCGATGTCCTTGACTGCCTTCCATGCTTCTTGGCTAGCGGGATGGTTGTCGTTCTTGTACTCGTCGGACGTCCACCAAACAGTGTCTTTTGAATTTTCGTCCATAACGATGAATTTATCTTTGGGCGAACGGCCGGTGTAAATACCGGTCATAACGTTTACCGCACCAAGTTCGCTGACTTGACCCTTTTCATAGCCTGTTAATTCGGGCTTGGTTTCCTCATCGAACAACACGTCATAAGACGGATTGTACACGATTTCGGTAGTGCCGGTAATGCCGTACTTTGTTAAATCGATTTTTTTCATAGATAAAACACCTCTCGTGAATTTTGTCTTTGTTTTTGCCGAAGTTGCTATAGTTTTATGGCGTTTTCGCATAATTTCCCAAACTCCCGACAATAACATTATATCACGCTTTATGACAAAAAAAAAGCGATTTACACGCAAAAATAAAAATTCATTGTATTTGCATCGAAAATCGCTTTTATATATTTAGTTCTATATGAGATTAAATAAAATTACTCGATTATTTCTTTAACACATATTTAGCGTCATAAGCCGAGATTGCAGTTTTGATCGTCGCGATCGCATCTTCTCTTCCGCTACACTCTTTAACGGCAGTTTCCTTGCCTTCGAGATTTTTGTAAACAGAAAAAAAGTGACGCATTTCTTCAAAAATATGTGCCGGTAGTTGCTTGATATCGGTGTACATATTGTATGACGGATCCGAGAATGGTATTGCTATGATTTTTTCGTCGTTTCTACCACTGTCGATCATCGATATCATACCTATAGGATAGGCA
>CAVEYH010000156.1:1369-2089 GCA_963620055.1 bacterium
GTGTGTGGACGTATACAAAATTCTATCGAGAATAATGTAACCGGTTGCTTTGTCGAGCTCGTACTTTTTCTTGCTTCCCTTTGATATTTCGATAACACAAACAAAATCTTCGGGTGTGATTCTCTCGGGCGCAATATCGTGCCAGATGTTTGACATTTATTGTTCTCCTTATCGTTTGGTTTAATTCTTTCTTCCGTATATAATTTTTGAACAGTTGACTTTACATAATTATACCAAACAGCGGACTTATTGTCAAGTGAGAATAAATTAGTGACGCGAATATACGATTTACGATATAAGAAAAGAACGTTTCGTATATGAAACGCTCTCTCCTTTGTAGGTATAGAAATAATGTTACTTGTCAGTCTTTTAGATACTCGTTGACGGCATCGACGATTACGTCAACTGTTTTGTCGATACCGAGAAATCCGCTGTTGAGGCATAAATCATAGTTTGATTTTTCACCCCAAGTGCGTTCTGTGTAATAATTGTAGTGGTTTGCACGGTATTTGTCGGACTTGGCGACTTCGGATTCGACCTTGTCGGGCGCAATACCGTACTCCTCTATCGCGCGTTTACATTTGTAATCTTTGTCGGCATAGATAAAAATGTTGATGACGTCTCGACGGTCTTTTAGGACGTAGTCTGCGCAACGTCCGACAATCACGCACGAATCTTCGTCCGCGATGTGACGAATGATATCGCATGTCGCGATAAACA
>CAVEYH010000157.1:0-1324 GCA_963620055.1 bacterium
AGATTATTATGTCCGATAAAATCGATAACAATTACGATTCAAGCGAAATCCAAGTGCTCGAGGGACTCGAAGCGGTCAGAAAACGCCCCGGTATGTATATCGGCTCGACGGACGAAAGGGGCTTACATCACCTCATCGTCGAAATTGTCGACAATTCGGTCGACGAGTCGCTAGCCGGTTATTGCGATACCATCACCGTCGAGATCACGCGTGAAGGCGCGGTTGCCGTAACAGATAACGGCAGAGGCATTCCTATCGACATTCATCCGAAAGAGGGTGTATCGGCCGTTCAGGTCGTATTGACAAAACTGCACGCCGGCGGTAAATTCGGCGGAGGAGGATACAAGGTTTCGGGTGGCTTGCATGGCGTCGGACTTTCCGTCGTAAACGCGCTGTCCGAATGGCTCGAAGTCGAAGTAAAAAAGAACGGCAAAATTTGGCGCCAACGTTATATGCGCGGTGTGCCGATGCGCGAGATTGCACCTGGCGGCGAAACAACCGAGACCGGCACAAAAGTCACGTTCTATCCCGACTCGGAGATATTCGAGACGATTGATTTTAACTACGAGACCGTCAGGACGAGACTACGCGAGGTTGCATACCTAAACAAAGGGCTTAAGATCAATCTTATCGATAATCGCCCCGAACAAGAAAAAAACGAGACGTTCCATTACGAAGGCGGAATACTCGATTTTGTAGACTATCTAAACCGTGCAAAGCAAACGCTGTTTCCAAAGTCGCTATATATCGAGAGAAACTACAACACGTCATCGGTAGAGATCGCAATGCAGTACAATGACAGCTACAATGAAGTCATGTATTCGTACGCTAACAACATCAACACCGAAGAGGGCGGGACTCACCTTATAGGCTTTAAGAATGCACTCACTCGCGTGTTAAACGATTATGCTCACGCCGAAAAACTCGTCAAGGACGATTTCAAACTTACCGGCGAAGACGTGCGTGAAGGCTTGACCGCGATAGTGTCCGTAAAGCTCGAAGAACCGCAATTCGAAGGCCAGACAAAGACAAAGCTCGGCAACTCAGAGATGCGCGGAATCGTGGAAAAAGCACTTACCGACGGACTCGGCACATACCTAGAAGAAAATCCGAAAGAGGCAAAAGACCTTATAATAAAAACGGTCACGGCACAAAAAGCGCGTGACGCGGCAAGAGCGGCGAGAGAATCTACCCGCAGAAAAGGCATTTTGGAATCAATGACGCTTCCGGGAAAACTTGCCGATTGTACCGACAAGGATGCGAGCCACTGCGAAATTTACCTCGTCGAGGGCGACAGCGCAGGCGGTACGGCAAAACAGGGCAG
>CAVEYH010000157.1:1334-2086 GCA_963620055.1 bacterium
ATCGACGATGAATTTGACGAGAGCAAGCTCCGTTACGACAAGATTATTTGCATGACCGATGCCGATGTCGACGGCTCACATATAAGAATATTATTGCTTACGTTCTTCTTCCGCTTTATGCGTCCGCTAATCGAACTCGGACACGTATATATTGCACAACCACCGCTATATAAATGCACAAAAGGCAAGACGGTAGAGTATTGCTACTCGGACGAGGAACTCAAAGCTACGTCCGAACGACTCGGAAAGCCGGAAGTCCAGCGTTATAAAGGCTTGGGCGAAATGAATGCGAGCCAGCTTTGGGAAACCACCATGGACCCCGAACGTCGCATATTATTACAGGCAACAATGAAGGACGCAGAAGAAGCAGACGCTACATTCTCGATACTTATGGGCGAGCAACCCGAGCTTCGTCGCAAGTTTATCGAAGATAACGCAACGCTTGTAAAAGAGCTTGACATCTAAGCCACAGAAGGAGATCCTATAATGGCTGATAATAACGACAACATAAAAGAAAAAATCAAAAATTCGCGAGTACTTCAGGTTGAAGTCAATGACGAAATCAAAAAATCGTTTATCGCGTACGCAATGGCGGTCAACGTTTCTCGTGCGATCCCTGATGTGCGTGACGGTATGAAACCCGTTCAACGCAGAATCTTGTACTCAATGGGCGAACTAAACTTGTTTTCGGACAAACCGTATCGTAAATGCGCTCGTATCGTCGGTGACTGCTTGGGCAAATATCATCCGCA
>CAVEYH010000158.1:0-2067 GCA_963620055.1 bacterium
TGGCTACGAACAGTCCACCGGACTGTCCGCTTAACGCGTCGCGCTCTCGCAACGCCTTTAATGTCGACAACGTTGTAGCC
Organism: bacterium; assembly: GCA_963620055.1. GTDB lineage: Bacteria > Bacillota > Clostridia > Christensenellales > Pumilibacteraceae > UBA10677. Next base: position 81 of record CAVEYH010000158.1, read on the forward strand.
GTTACGGTATCGTGTGACAACAGATGCGGTAATGTTAGCCGAGTCGCACTTTCTCGTGGCGGTAGTTATAGCCGAGTCGCGCTTTTTCGTGGCGGTATCGTGTGACAACAGATGCGGTAATGTTAGCCGAAAAGCCAACCAACCTTAACAGAAACAGCCTTAATAAAAAGCAACTAACCATAACAAAACTAACCATAATAAAAAGCCAACTAACAAAATAAACTAAAACAACAATAGGAGACAATACTATGACCGGAGCGGAAATTATAATCAACTGTCTTATCGAGCAAGGTGTGGACACTGTGTTCGGCTACCCCGGCGGAACGATACTCAATGTGTACGATGCGCTGTATAAGAGCGGAAAGATCAAGCACTATCTCACGGCGCACGAACAAGGAGCGGCGCATGCGGCAGACGGTTATGCGCGAGCAACCGGCAAGACGGGTGTGTGTTTTGCTACGTCCGGACCGGGCGCGACGAACCTTGTCACGGGCATAGCGACGGCTTACATGGACTCGTCGCCGATGGTTGCGATCACTTGCAACGTCGCATCGGGGCTACTCGGTCGTGACTCGTTCCAAGAAGTGGACATTACCGGCATCACCATGCCGATCACGAAGCACAACTACATCGTGCCGTCCGTCGAAAAACTGGCGGACATAATACGCGAGGCATTCTTTATCGCAGGTAGCGGACGAAAAGGTCCCGTGCTTATCGATATTCCGAAAGACGTGACCGCCGCCGAGTGCGATTATACGCCTGCCGTTCCGCGTGCCATAACCCCTAGCACCGATTTTACGGACAGCGAACTAAAATCTGCCGTAAAACTCATAAACTCGGCAAAACGCCCGTTTATTCTCTCGGGCGGAGGCGTGATCGCATCCAATGCCGAGAAGGAAATCAAGACGCTCGCCGATCTACTGAAAGCGCCCGTTGCCTGCACGTTTATGGGGCTGGGCAGTTACGATACTTCCGCGCCCGAGTTTACCGGCATGATCGGCATGCACGGCACAAAAGCATCGAATGTCGGTGTGAACGCTTGCGACGTGTTGATAGCGGTCGGCACAAGATTTTCCGATCGCGTAATCTCCGATGCGAAAAAATTCGCTCCGTCCGCAAAAATCGTGCATATCGACATTGACCCTGCCGAGATCCGCAAGAACGTCGGTTGCGCCGTTTCGCTCACGGGAGATGCGTCACTCGTGCTTGGAGCGATCATTCCGCACGTCAAGCAAAAGCAAGACACCGAGTGGCTCGAATCGGTCGAGAGTTACAAAAAGGAATTCCCCGAGATGGACAACGGCTCGCGCGGACTCAACCCCGAGTACATCATGAAAAAGATCGACGACGTGACAAGCGGTGAAGCGATCATCGTGACCGAAGTCGGTCAGCACCAAATGTGGGCAGGACAGTACATGCGCCATTCGTTCCCGCGCTCGTTCCTCTCGAGCGGAGGTCTCGGCACCATGGGATTCGGTACGGGTGCCGCCATGGGTGCGAAAGTGGGCGTTACGGCTCGTCCCGTGATCTCGATCGCCGGTGACGGATGCTTTAGAATGAATTGCAACGAACTCGCTACGATCGGCTACTACAATATTCCCGTGATAATCGTCGTCATAAATAACGGCACTCTCGGCATGGTCCGCCAGTGGCAAACGTTGTTCTACGGCGAAAGATACTCCGAAACCACGCTCGACCGCGGGCCCGACTTTTGCAAGCTTGCCGAAGCGTACTTTGTGGACGGCTATCGTGCCACGACAAAAGCCGAGTTTGACACGGCTATATCCGATGCCTTGTCTAGCGGTAAGCCTGCCGTCATCGATGCGCATATCGATCTCGACGAATTCGTCCTCCCCATGGTAGGGCCCGGGAAACCTATCTCGGAGATTATCACCGAAAACGTCAAGAAAAAAGGGTAAAATAAAGGGTGATAATTCACCGCTAAAACCGAATTTTTAATAGGATTTTATTTAATTTTAATTATATT
>CAVEYH010000159.1:0-2064 GCA_963620055.1 bacterium
TGGGGTGAAGTCGTAACAAGGTAGCCGTATCAGAAGGTGCGGCTGGATCACCTCCTTTAAGAGAGCGACAAATAGAGTCGCTTAGACGAACATAAGAACCTGAAGAATCGGCAGAGCAGTGAAAAATCTGTCGCGGAAGAACTTGATCAAGTTCCGCTTCCGACCTTACTTTTTCTATTCTATTCAAGTGCAAATTAAAAGAACGTCAATGTTAACCGCTTGACGTTCTTTTTTCATTGCATTTTTACAATAATTTTATTCCATGTGCTTTGTGTCTATATCGCCGTTAATTGCTATTTTTTGCGAAAGAATTTAACGCCTTTTTCGTTTGAATGGTTTTTACTTGCCAAAATCATTCGATTCGGTATATAATTTAGCGGTCAACGAGTGTATAACGGAGTTAAGTATGCCAAATTGGTTTTCTAGAACTGAATTATTATTGGGCGAAGAAGCCATGAAAACGCTATCAAACGCAAGGGTGGCAGTTTTTGGTATAGGCGGAGTTGGTGGTTATGTCACTGAGGCTCTCGCAAGATCAGGCATAGGTGCGCTTGACCTTATCGACAACGATACGGTTTCACTCACAAATATAAATCGTCAACTTATCGCTACACGTGACACAATCGGACTATGTAAAGTCGACGTCGCATCGTCGCGCATCCACTCGATAAATCCCGATTGCGCTGTCACAACATACAAGACATTTTACCTTCCGGAGACCGAGAATGCGTTTGATTTCTCACAGTACGATTATATCGTCGATGCGATCGATACCGTTGCCGGCAAAATCGCACTTGCTGTAAACGCAAAATTGGCAGACACACCGATAATTTCCTCGATGGGAACGGGCAACAAACTTGATCCCACGATGTTTCGTGTAGCCGACTTGTATGATACAAAAGTCTGCCCGCTGTGTAAGGTTATGCGCAGAGAATGTCGCCGAAGAGGTATAGACAAGTTAAAAGTCGTATATTCCGAGGAAGAACCGTTGACACCGCTTACAAATGACGAAGTTACGTCAAAACGCCAAACACCCGGTTCGACGGCATTTACACCGGGAGTGGCGGGACTCATAATTGCCGGCGAAGTAGTAAAAGACTTGGTTGGGTACACAAAATGACCGATATAATCGACAATAAAACGAACAATATAGAAATTACAGCCGATGAATTGACTAAGAATGCAGCGGATTATATTATTTACGACATGCGCACGGCTTCCGACAGAGCGTACGGACTAATCCCCGGTTCGACTTCCGTTACGGAAGACGAACTTAACGCCATGATGCCGAGTGATAAATCCGCAAGCAAAAAGATCGCGATCTATTGTGCACATGGTGAGTTCAGTATAGAACCGACAGAAACCATGCGAGCTCACGGCTTCGATGCATATAGTGTAAAAGGCGGTTATTCGGCATGGTTACGGCTAGCGCTCGAAAAACAAGCCGATGATGAAACTGTTTGTGCGCGGGTAGAGCAAAGCATACAAAAGAAATTCAGAGTTTCGCTCATGAGTCCGTTCATTCGTGCACTTAAAGAGTACAAGCTGGTAAATGAAGGTGACCGCGTTGCCGTGTGTATATCCGGCGGTAAAGATTCCATGCTTATGGCAAAACTCTTTCAGGAACTTCATAGGTATAGCGACGTCAATTTTGATCTAAAATTTCTTGTGATGGATCCCGGGTATAACGCAGAAAACCGTCGTGTAATTGAAGAAAACGCAAGAAAATTAAACGTACCTATTGAGATTTTCGAGTCAAACATATTCGAATCTGTATATAATGTAGAAAAATCGCCATGTTATTTATGTGCGCGAATGAGAAGAGGCTACCTATACAGTTTTGCAAAATCGCTCGGTTGTAATAAGATCGCACTAGGTCACCATTACGACGACGTAATCGAAACCATTCTCATGGGTATGCTGTATGGGGCGCAGATCCAAACAATGATGCCCAAACTACACAGTACAAACTTTAAGGGAATGGAACTTATCCGCCCGATGTACTTTATTCGCGAAGACGATATCAAGGCATGGCGCGACTATAACGGCTTGCATTTTATACAG
>CAVEYH010000160.1:0-2047 GCA_963620055.1 bacterium
CTGCTACCCCAGCCATAGATATTCATTCACATTGGGGTATCGCCAAGCGGTAAGGCAACGGACTCTGACTCCGTCATTCGGGAGTTCAAATCTCTCCACCCCAGCCATATGGTTCATTAGCTCAGATGGAAGAGCACATGACTTTTAATCATGGTGTCCCGGGTTCGATCCCCGGATGAGCCACCAACAAAAAAAAGGAACGTTCAATTTGAATGTTCCTTTTCTTTGTATTATTTACAAATCTAGTTGCATCAAATGAAAAAAATAAAATATTTACTTATAATTTTTGACATTTGCTTTGATATAATGTACAATAAAGGAATATTCTACTTGATAGGTGTTCTATGGAAAAAACAACAAAAAGAAATGGTTTTGCTAGCGGCATAGGCTTTATCCTTGCTGCGGCAGGATCTGCAGTCGGACTTGGAAATTTATGGAGTTTTCCATATAAAACTAGCGCAAATGGTGGCGCAGCATTCGTTTTCGCTTACATAATAAGCGTCATCGTAATAGGCTCTATTGTTATGATAGCTGAAATATACCTCGGCAAACGTGCACAAGCAAACCCGATAACTGCATACAAAAAAGTAAATAAACATCTTGGTTGGCTTGGCCTATTTGCAATAGTTGTTCCTATGCTCATCACGTGCTATTACTCCATACTTGGCGGTTATACGGTTAAGTTTGCAATGAACTCATTCAATAACAACTCCGAAATTTTGGGCACTTTTTCTGCAAATATCGGAGAAGTCATTCTTTATACTGCTATATTTATAATACTTGCACTTGTTGTTGTTATGGCCGGCGTAAAAGGTGGCATTGAAAAAGCAAGTAAAGTACTTATGCCGGCTTTATTTATTTTGCTGGTAGTTGTAGTTATTTACTGTTTGTGTCTTGGTGATGGTGTAAAAGAAGGATTGGAGTTTTACTTGAAGCCAAACTTTAAGGAATTAGGTTTCAAAGGAGTTTTGGCTGCAATGGGACAAGCATTCTACTCACTATCTCTCGGCATGGGAATAATGGTCTCATATGGCTCTTATGCCGGGAAAAAAATTAATGTCGGCAAATCTGTCATGATGATTTGTATATTTGATACATTAGTCGCACTACTTGCCGGGTTAGCAATTTTCCCTGCAATTTACTACTACAAAGCTACAGAAGGCATTGTTCTTACAAACAAAGGTATTGTTCTTCTCTTCTCTTCACTGCCATTGGTTTTTGACGGACTCGGCACAATCGGACACATTATGTCATTCTTCTTCTTTGGAATGGTAGTTATTGCTGCGCTCACATCCGTAATATCTCTACTTGAAGTTGTAACGCAATTTGTAATTCAAAAGTTTAAAGTTCATAGAAAAAAAGCTATTTTAATCGTTGCACTTATTTGTTTCTTAGTATCTATCCCGATAAGCATATCATTAGGCTTCGCTATAAATGACACGGCCACAATGACAATATTCGGTTATAACTGGCTAGATTTTATTGACAATGTCACAAATGCCGTGCTTATGCCTGTATGCGCATTTGGTTCGTGCTTCGCTATAGGTTGGTTATTGGATAATAAAATCACGGCAAATCCTATGAATACATTTAGGACGTTAAAAAATGATGGCTTAAACTTGGGAAAATTTGGTAAAATCTTTACGGTTATGGTAAAGTATGTAACACCAGTATTTATATTACTAATCGAAATTTTTGGCGTGCGTGATTTCATTTTCCCCGAGAACAGCGAAGGAATTAGAGCATTTAGTTCTAACGGACTTGGTGTAGTTCTCACTGCATATACACTGCTTGCAATAGTAATTCTCATTTATTACTTATTTTTAAGGAACTCAACCACTGGCTGCAATGCAGACGAAATTGATATTGCTATAGCTGCAAACCTAGATGATGACACTGCAGATGACGACACAATTGATGAAATATGCAATGATAATACTAATAAAACAACAAATGACTCTACTAATACTACAAGTAATTCTACTAATTAACATATATAAACAGCAAGCAATTATAGAGGAACAACAATCTTAATTATTAAATACTT
>CAVEYH010000161.1:0-2044 GCA_963620055.1 bacterium
AACCTTTTTATATCTTATTCAAATTGTTGATTTAATCTCCAAAAATGCCGGAAACAAAATCGCAAAATATATCAAATGCACTAGTGTGTACTTCATAATTCATACCGTCTGCATAATCAAGAAGCTCAACTTCGGTTGTATTGTCGACAGCTACTAAGCCAAGCTCGGATGCGGCATCTGTAATAGTAAGTTCATCGCCAAGATAAGTAAGTTTTTCATCGATCTCAGCAAGTTGAGCACTCTGAAATTTTACTTCACTCTCAAGAACAGACACTTCTTTTGAAGCTCCACCTATCGCAAGTCCGGTAGCAAGCACGATGATCGCAAGGATAACTGCCGTAGCCATATAAACACATAGCATAACTTTTGCTTTACTTGAAAGTTTGTGCGTGATTTGTTCTTCCCTTCCTTCGACACGTTCTTCACGTGTAATTGTTGGCATAAATTCAGATTCATCAAGCATATCTGCAGGTTCACTTGCCTGCACATCAGTTGTTCTTTTAATTGTAGCAGAGGACACCGCAGTATCGGTATATGACTTTACTTCTACTTCGGGATTAATAGATATGATTCTTTCTTCAGGTAAAACATGCTGCGCTGTTTGTTTTTTTAGCACTAAGTTACCACTGTCAATATTAACTTTTCTTTCTGTCGTTATCATATTCTGTTCCTCTCCTTTTTGTTTTTGTTTTACAATTTTTCAATCACTCTCAATGTTGCACTTGCCGATCTTGGATTTTCGCTAATTTCCTTTTGCGTCGGCTTAAACTTCCCATTTGCCTTTGCAATCGCTTTATGTCCACATACGCAAACCGGTAAACTTTTATCGCATATACAATCAGTACACATAAGCTTAAATGTCTGCTTTACTATTCTGTCCTCTAGTGAATGAAAAGTTAAAACAGCAAATCTACCACCACTTTTAATTCCAGTAACAAAATCTTTCAAAGCGTCACTTAAACCATCAAGCTCGCCGTTTACTTCAATACGAATTGCTTGAAACGTTTTTTTTGCGGGATGTCCTTGTCGATGATAGAACTCAGGTGTACTCATTTTGATTAATTCGGCAAGTTCAATTGTGGTGCGTATTGGCTGAATTTGTCTTTTTCGCACTATCTCACTCGCTATTTTTCTTGCAAACCTTTCCTCGCCGTACTCAAACAATATTTTTGTGAGCTTATCTTCGGAGTACTCGTTCACAACATCATACGCGGTTATCGCGCTTTCGCTGTCCATTCTCATATCGAGTTTACCGTCAAACCGATAAGAAAATCCTCGCTCAGGGTCATCAATTTGGTGTGACGAAATTCCAAGATCCAAAAGTGCGCCATCAATTGCTTCAATCTTAAGTTCCTCTAGAACTTTTGATATATCATGAAAATTGCTTTTTACAATTGTATAACCAGACAAATTTTCATTTCCAAAACGCTTTTTTGATTCCTCTATCGCATCATTGTCGCGATCAAGCGCAATCAGTGATCCACCTCTACGTAAAATCTCAGAAGAATGTCCTCCTCCACCTAATGTTCCATCGACATAAATGCCGCCCTTTTGAATATTAAGCGCATCCATACACTCTTCTAGCATAACCGGAATGTGATACTCACTCATGAGTTCTTTTTAAGGCTTTTTAAGCACTCATCAAAATCCATGTTATTGTCATCAACGTATGCTTGCCAGCGTTCCTCACTCCAAATTTCAACTCTATCGTAAGCACCAATAGTCACAACGTTTTTAATAATTCCCGCTTTTTTTATTAGCGATGGTGGAAGAAGAATTCTGCCCTGTTTATCTTCTTCTGCCACAGCCGCACTCGAAGATATAAGTCTTAGCGCGCGCGTTCTTGGCGTATCGGCAAGATCATCAACATCGAAACTATTTTCAAACATCTTCTCTGCTTTCTCTTTTGAAAAAACAAATAAACAACCATTTGAGCCACGAGTAATCACGGGAGACATGCCTAAGGCTTCTTTTAATTTCGCGGGTATACGAATTCTACCCTTTTCGTCGATTTGATGATGATATTCACCGGTCAACATCATAT
>CAVEYH010000162.1:0-1406 GCA_963620055.1 bacterium
GGTATTGATCTTATGTGCAAGATTTTCCTTAACAAGGGCGACTATGTACTTGTTGAAAACCCAACCTATCTTGCGTTTTTACAAATTGCTTCATCGTATGAGGCAATACCGATTGGTGTGGATTCCGATGAAAATGGGCTGAATTTGCAAGATCTTGAAAACAAAATTATTAAATACCATCCAAAGTTTCTCTATGTTGTGCCGACATTTTCAAATCCAACAGGCAGATCATATTCTATAGAAAATCGTAAAGGTATTGTGGAGCTTGCAAATAAATATAATATTATGGTGCTTGAGGATGATCCATATTCACGACTTCGATATTCAGGGAAACCTATTCTGCCGATTAAAAGTTTCGACCATGTAGGCAATGTACTATATGTGACTAGTTTTCAAAAATACTTGCACCCGGGTTGAGAGTTGGAGTTATGTGTGGTGACCCGGAAATTATTAAAAAATTAGTAGTGGGCAAACAATGTGCCGATGTGCATACTTCAGGATTATCACAAGCTATTGCGTATGAATATATTAAACGTGGATATTTGAAAGCTAACATTGAAAAAAGTTTGCCAATATATCGAACAAGAAAGATGGCAATGACGTATGCGCTAGATAAATATATGCCTGAAGAATTTTGTCACACAGATCCTGATGGTGGATTGTTTATATTTGGCGAATTTAAAGTACCTGTCGATACGGTAAAAGCTTTTTCGGAAGTTATTGCTAAAAAAGTTGCTTATGTTCCAGGTAAATCATTTTTTGTCGGGACTGGCGGATTAAATACGATTAGATTAAATTATTCAAACGCTGATGAAGAAAAAATAGATCGAGGCATACATGCGCTCGGTGATGTTTTTAAGAAAAAAGTAATGGAGGTTAAATAAAAACTACTATGGCAACAAACAAAAATGCATTTGACATTCTAAAAGAACGTGGATTTATTAAGCAAACTGTTTATGAAGAAGATTTATATAATCAACTCGGTAAAGAACCGACTCCTTTTTATGTAGGATTCGATCCAACAGCGGATAGCTTGCACATTGGCCACTATATTCCAGTTATGGCTATGGCACATATGCAAAGAGCTGGGCATAAGCCGATTGCACTTTTTGGCGGTGGAACGGCAATGATTGGCGACCCGTCAGGCAGAACGGACATGCGACAGATGATGACTCGTGAAACCATCAAACATAATGTTGCGGCTTTTAAGAAGCAGATGGGCAGATTTTTAGATTTTGACGGCGAAAATCCTGCAATTATGGTAGATAACGGAGATTGGCTGCTTAATCTAAACTATATTGATTTTTTACGCGAAATAGGTATAAACTTTTCTGTCAATAAAATGCTTACAGCGGAATGTTTTAAGACTCGATATGAACGCGGGTTAAACTTTCTTGAGTTTAATT
>CAVEYH010000162.1:1416-2022 GCA_963620055.1 bacterium
TTTTAGTGCTATATCGTAAATACGGCTGCAAGCTTGAAATTGGTGGTAATGACCAATGGTCTAATATTTTAGCGGGCGCAGATTTGATTAGAAGGCTTGAGAGTGATTCGGCATATGCAATGACATTTACTTTATTGGAAACAAGCGACGGCAAAAAGATGGGTAAGACTGCTAAGGGAGCATTGTGGCTTGATCCAAATAAAACTTCCCCATACGAATTTTATCAATACTTTAGGAATGTTGAGGATGTGAAAGTAGAAGAATGCTTAAAATTACTTACATTTATGGATCTTGATGAAATTTCAGACCTTGTAAAATATAAAGATGAACGAATAAATTATGCAAAATCAAGACTAGCATATGAGGTTACAAAACTTGTTCATGGTGAAGAAGAGGCTGAAAAAGCAAAAACACAAGCCGAAGGAGCTTTTTCTGGTAACATAGATACAATGCCGGAAGTCGTAATTGAGGGGACTTCGAATATGTTGGTAGTTGATGCAATGGTTTTTGTCGGTGTTGCAACATCAAAAAGCGAAGCACGTAGACTTGTGGATGGCGGTGGTGTAAAGATAGGTGATGATAAAGTTACTAGCATCTCATCAAAAC
>CAVEYH010000163.1:0-2009 GCA_963620055.1 bacterium
CGTTATACTGCGGACGGAGCGGAACCGAAACTGTCGAAAATAGGCGGAGCGGACTTTGCACGAGTAAAAGAAAAAGTAAGAAAATCCGTTCGCGAACTAGCAGTAAACCTTGCCGAACTTTACGGCGAACGGGCAGAAAAGAAGGGCTATAAATATAGCGACGACGATTCGCTGTTGCATGAATTCGAGGCAGGTTGCGGATTTACCGAGACGGAAGACCAGCTTACGGCGGTAGAGGACGGATTGAAAGATCTAAAATCCGGCAAGATCATGGACAGGTTACTTTGCGGAGACGTCGGCTACGGCAAAACGGAAGTCGCATTGCGTCTTGCGTTCAAAGTCATATCCGAAGGTAAACAGGTAGCGTTTATGTCCCCTACGACAATACTTGCAAAACAACATTTTGAGACTGTCAAAAAACGCATGGAACCGTTTGGAATCACGGCAGTCAGACTTACGCGTTTCGACTCAAAAGCCGAACAAGCCGATGCTGCGGAAAAATTGCGCGCTGGTAGAGCTGATATTGCCGTCGGTACGCACAGACTACTGTCGAAAGATATTGATTTTGCGGATCTCGGGCTGTTGATTCTCGACGAAGAACAGCGTTTCGGAGTGGGAGACAAAGAAAAAATAAAAGACGTAAAACGCGGAGTAAACGTACTCACACTGTCGGCGACACCCATACCGCGCACGCTACACATGTCGCTTACCGGCATGCGCGATATTAGTGTACTTGACACTCCGCCAATGGCAAGGCTTCCGGTACAAACTTATGTTTCGGAATACAGTGAAACGCTTGTGGTAGATGCAATCACGCGTTAGATCAATCGTGGCGGGCAAACGTTCGTCGTGTATAATCGCGTAGCCGACATAGACAGATTCACCGCGCGTATACAAACGCTTGTTCCGTCCGCAAAAGTGACTTACGCACACGGACAAATGCGCGAAGACGTGCTTGAGCATACTGTCGAATCGTTCGTAAACGGCGAAACCGACGTACTTGTTTCGTCCACGATAATAGAAAACGGCATCGATATTGCCAAAGCAAACACAATGATAGTAGTAGATTCCGACAGACTCGGATTAGCTCAACTTTACCAACTTCGCGGAAGAGTGGGCAGGAGCGACCGCTTGGCTTATGTGTTTTTCACTTACGACGGCAGAAAAGCATTGTCTGACGATGCGTACAAGCGTCTCGAAGCGATAACGCAATTTACGGAATTCGGCAGCGGATTTAGAATAGCCATGCGCGACCTAGAAATTCGCGGAGCGGGTACTGTGCTCGGTGCCGAACAACACGGACACATGGAAAAAGTCGGTTATGACCTATATTGTCGCATGCTTCGCGAGGCAGTCGGTGAACTCCGCGGAGAAAAGCACCGCGAAAAGCGAGAAGTTCGCGCCGTGGTTGATCACGGTATGTTTATTCCGGAAAGTTATATAAAAGATAAGGATTGGAGATTAAGAGTATATTCGCGTATAGCGGCAGTCGATACCGTGAAAGAACGCGATTCGATTCTTAGCGACCTTACCGACGTGTACGGAGAGGTTCCGGACAGCGTGAAAAACCTTGTCGACGTCGCACTCATTAAGAATCTTGCGAGCGAAGTCGGTGCAAACCAAGTCACCCTAAAGCGCGGAGAAAGCTCGCTCGGCTTCGGTAAAATAGCAAACATCGGTCAAAGAGTAAATGCGCTTGCATACGAACACGGTGGGACGTTGAACGCGGCTTCGGCAACTATTTCATTCAAGTCGGCAGGAAAAATGCTGAAATTTTTGCTATCTTGCGATAAAATCGACCGCTCAAATGATTGATTTTTTCATTCAATAATAGTATAATAAACTTTAGTTATGCGTATAATGCGCGACTACTGCGCCGGATTAGGCGAAGATGAGGATAAAGATGCGTAAAAAAATAGTCAGTTTATTATTAGTAATCGTAATGTGCTTGGGACTTTTTACGGGTTGCACTCTTTTTGAGTACGACAGCGAACGCGACTACAAACAAG
>CAVEYH010000164.1:0-2003 GCA_963620055.1 bacterium
GTGCATTGACATCAGCGGGGTTGTTTTCGACCACTATCTTTGCTGCCTCATTGGCAAGTGATACAAACTGGTTGTTTTTTGCAACGAAATCCGACTCGCAGTTAACTTCTACAAGCGCGGCAGTCTTCTTATCCTCAGAAACATAAGCTGCAACAGTGCCTTCTGATGCTATACGCGATGCTTTTTTAGCAGCGACTGCAACACCACGCTCTCTCAATATTTCGGTTGCTTTATCCATATCGCCATTAGCTGCTTCAAGTGCTTTTTTGCAATCCATCATACCGGCACCGGTTTGTGCACGAAGCGCTGCGACGTCTTTAGCTGTAATAGCCATAATTATCTTTTCTCCTTATTATATTAAATTGTTAAAGTTATTCAGCGTCTGCTTCATCTGTTGCAGCTTCTACTGCCGTTTCAGCATCTTCTTCAGCATTTTCAGCAGCCTTTGCTTCAGCTTCAGCATTCATCTTTGCTTCCATCTGACGACGGAGAGCAAGTCCCTCTTCACCCTCGCGAGCCTCAATAACAGCATCTGCCATTGCGCTTGCAATAAGCTTAATTGAACGAATAGCATCATCATTGCCAGGAATAACATAATCTACTTCATCCGGATCGCAATTTGTGTCAACAATGCCAACAACAGGAATATTAAGCTTGCGAGCTTCAGAGATTGCAAGGTGCTCTTTCTTGGGATCAACTACAAACAATGCCCCCGGAAGGTTACGCATTTCTTTGATGCCGCCGAGATTCTCCTCTAGTTTATCACGCTCAGCAATCAGTTTAGCGACTTCTTTTTTGGGAAGTACATTAAACTCATTCATCTTTTCCATTTGATTTAACTTGTTCAAGCGTTCGATTCTTGTACGAATTGTCGTGAAGTTAGTTAACGTGCCACCAAGCCAACGCGACTTTACATAATACATGCCACACTTTTCAGCTTCCTGCTGAATAGCCTCTTGAGCCTGTTTTTTGGTACCAACGAAAAGAATATTCTTGCCGCTCTCGGCTACACTTTTTACAAAAGCGTATGCTTCATCGATAAGACCGACAGTCTTTTCAAGGTTGATGATGTAGATGTCATTTCTGGAAGTATAAATATACTTCTTCATTTTCGGGTTCCACTTGCGAGTGGGGTGGCCGAAGTGAACGCCTGCTTCAAGCAGTTGTTTCATAGATACTACGTTTGCCATTTTTTTGCCTCCTGTTTTACCTCCCACGATCTCAACCGCAATCCAATTCAAACGGCACTGAAAAAAATTTTACCATTTGCACAGAAGGATGCGTCAACCGAGGTGCGTATTTAACCGCTATATATTCTATCACAAATAAAAAAATAATGCAAACATTATTTGCACTATTTTTTATTGAATTATGAATTTTTTTAACTTTTTATCGCGTTTCTATAAATGTGCGACCTATTCGCAGTCACAGCCATCATCGTGACAATGATCGTGATGACCACATTCATCACAGTCACAGCCACAATCTCCGGCTACTCTAAGATATTCCTCAAACACAGCATTCAAGAGTGCTTCATCTTCGACCGGAATAAACTTATCTTCTTCGTCCTCTTTTTCGGGCTCTTCAACCTTAAAGATGAAAACCTCACCCTCTTCAACACCTTCCATTTCTTTAACAGGCTCTAGAAGAGCATAAAATCCCCCCTCATACTCCACACAAGCAACTTCGTAAAAATCAACAGGTTCTCCGTTGTCATCATACAATGTTACAACTTCGTCTTCATCCATGATTTCAACATTCTCATCATGTTCTGTCATAATAACAAACTCCTTATTTTTTATTTGTATCAAGATAGCTTTGCAGTATCAGTTGAGCCGCAATTCTATCAACGATCTCCTTACGTTTTTGTTTCGGCACATTATTCGCATCCATAATTTCATCAGCTTCAATTGTAGTCAATCGTTCATCTACAAGAATTACACTAAATCCCGAAACTTTTTCGAGAACTCTGGCAAACGCTCGGGATTTACTCGCTCGTGCGC